>JANWXL010000576.1 GCA_025055265.1 Roseiflexus sp. | reverse complement strand
AGTTCAGGAGCGCAGAGCACGCCAACGTTCCGTGACGTCCCGCGCGGGACACGTCCAGAAAGCTGGTGTGTCCCTGCGCGGGAATGGATACAAACGATGAGTGCGGCGTCGCGCTGCCGGGTGGCGGTGGTGGCGCGGCGTCACACGGAAAGCGAAGTGAGCGTTTTCCTCCTGTTGGTGTCAAAAGCGCCGGATGGCGCAGCAGGAGGGTGAATGACGCACGATGCGTCGTGGCCGTACTGCACCGACCGGTAGTTGACGAAGGAACGAACGTAGCAGGCGCATGCAGCGCCAGAGGAGGTTCTTTCCGAGAGCGTGCGCACGAGTGTGCGCGGATGCACATCGAAAAGCAAAGCGTGGTATGGGCGTTGTCAGGGTGCAGTGCAGCGGGGAACCCGCTGCCGGCCCCGCCGGGCCGGTGATACGAAGCCAGCCGACGTTCTCGCCGATGGAAAAGGGGAGTTGGTGGGCTGGCCTGGTCTCGGCGGCCCGGATGACCGACCGCCGGTTACCACCGTTTATGATGCCTGCTGCCGTTGCGCACGACGTTGCATCGCGGCGCGGCGCAGTTCGCGCGCCTCGCGGATGGTGGCAGGCGCGCCGTTCAGTAATTCGACATATCCTGCGACGACGCGGTGGACGACGGTATGGGTCGCTTCCCAGCGCCGCCGGGCATGGTCGCGTTCGGCGGCGCGCGCCTCTTCAGACGTCATTGCCCACGCTACGCGCTGTTTCGTCGTCTCCTCCAGGTTTGCGAGCTCCTGTTCGACCTCTGGTCCGCTGCGCGGCAATGATGCCTGTTCTAGCAGGCCTTCAATCACGACGCGATTGCCGGGACGCAGGAGAGCAGGCGTTCCTGGATGGTTGAGCGGAATAACCACCGGAATGCGCACCGTCTCGGTGAGGATGGCGCGACTTCCAGCGCGGGTACGCGGTATCTGGACCCGCACCGTCACCTGCGCCAGTGCAATGCTGGATCGTAGCGGGTGCCGTCCAATACGCGCGGGTCCGGTAATCTCACCGCACATGTGGATATCGCAGCCGTCTTCATCGTCGGGGGTGACGGGACGCACGGCGCTGGCAACGAGCGTCGGCGCAGGCGGCGCATTATCGGGAGATGCGCTCCACTCCAGCCGTCCTTCGACCAGCAATCGCACGCCGTGGTGCGCAGGATCGAGCAATTCGCGCCCGGGAATCTCGCGCGTTACCCGGACAGGCAGGCGAAAATCGCCGCCGAGCGGCCCCGTCATCCGCAAATGAGGGTGACGAGAGGGGTTCTGGCGATTCGCGGGCGGAAAGTCGAGAATGCCGACCGCTGTGGCGCAGTACACGCTGGCGTCGGCAGAAGATGTGTCGCTCATTGCAGGCTCCCCTTCGGATCTGACGGTGTGCATATCGCTGGGCATACGATAGCAGCGGAGCGCCAACCGGAAAAGCGCCCGATAGTCCCGTTCGGAGGCGAAATATGTATGGTTGTGTGATAGGGCGGAAGAGGTATGATGCCAGCGATTCTGTGAATGACATCCCGAAGACGGCGCCAGCGGGGTCCTGACTAGGGACGTTCAGCGTCTTCTGGAGGGCGTCTCAGAGAGGCTAACGCAAAGGCGCGAAGACGAAAAGGCGAATCAATGCTTGGTTGAGGCTTTGCGCCTTTGCGTCTTCGCGTCAATCTGCTCGAGCAATGGTGCAGACGCGCATCTCACCAGATAATCGAAAAGCCGCGTTCTTCGCCAGTTGGTTTCTCCCAGTGAACATCAACCGAGTCGACGCGGGCGTGCGCCGGACCGCTGTAACACCAACTAACCATCCGCTGCACCGCTGGACGTGGACCCTCGAAGACGGCTTCGACCCGTCCGTCATCCAGATTCCGCACCCAGCCGGAGATGCCGATCTCGCGGGCGTAAGCGCGGGCGCTGGCACGAAAGTTCACCCCCTGCACGCGACCTGAGATGAAGACATGTGCGCGAGCGATGTCCGTCATGGGTTAATTTCCTCCGCCTTTGCAGTGGCGATGAAAATGACCCGCTCTGCAATGTTGGTCGTTCGGTCAGCGAGACGTTCAAGCACGTGAGCGGTATCGATCAGGAGCAGAGCGCAATCGAGTTTGCGCGGATCCTGGCGCGCAACGTCCTTCAACATCTCGACCACGCGGTCTTCCAGCGTATCGACTTCCTGATCCCGCTCGCCGAGCGAGCGCGCCAGCGTCACATCGAGTTGCACGAAAGCGTCCAGACACATGCGCAGCATATTCTGCACGAGCGTTCCCAGACGGTGGAGTTCAACCGGCGCCTCGATAATCGCTGGCGTTTGCAGGCTGCGCTCGACTTTCTTGGCGATTCCCTTGGCATAATCGGCGGCGCGCTCCAATTCACCGGCGATAGCAACGGCAGCCAGCAGACTGCGCAGGTCGGTGGCGACCGGCTGCTGCGTGGCGATCAGTTCAAAGACACGCTCGTCGATAGCCGTGCGTGCAGCATCGATGTCACGATCACGCGCAATCACCTCGCGCGCCAGCACAACGTCCAGGCGGTCCAGCGCCCTGATAGCATCGGCAAGTTGATGCTCCACGCGGCTCCCCATGCGGAGCAGGTCATCGTGCACTAATTGCAGTTGTTTGATGTAGTGATCCCGCATTATACGCTCGCTTTCTGCCAGATATTGCCACACGCCGCCGCTCGCCAGCCGTATTGCCTGTGAACAATCCCGCCGGGAAGGGCCGCTCGACCCGGTTTCCGGTTCTGTCTATAGTAGCAGATATCTTAACTCTTTTGTGCTAAAAATGCGTTAACGATTGGTAATATCCTGTTTTTCCAGGAATAAGGTGAAGAGATCGTGAAAGAACATTCATTATGACCCCACGTCGTAGCGTTATCTATGACCAGTCGTAGCAGGTTCATATTTGTGCAATATTCCACCCGGTCATATGAGGGTATCCATTCATATGTGGAGATTGGGCATTGGAATGAGGCGGAGAAGCGCATATACACGCAGGGGGCGGCGGCGTTTTTCCGCATTTCCGCATCCCGGCCTGACGTAACCCGGCGCTGATGAGACACGCTCCGTTCATCTTCACGGCGTACACTGGCAATGCTTTCAGGAGTGTGCGACACATTCCTGAACTCGTCAGGGCAACAATGTGCCGACGTACTGTGAAGAGGCGGACGATGGCGTACAAATCGACACCAACCGATGGACACAACGAGAGCGAGGCGCACATCATTGCACGCGCCAAGGCTGGCGATGCCGATGCGATCAGCCTGTTGTACGAGCGTTATGCGCCGCAGGTGCGTCGGTACATCGCGTCGCGCCTGGGCGATCCGGTGCTGGCTGAAGATGTGTGCAGCGACGTGTTCGTCAAGATGCTGGAAGGACTGGATCGCTACGAAGATCGCGGCTGGCCCTTCTCTGCCTGGCTCTACCGCATCGCCTATGCGCGAACAATGGACATGCTGCGTCAGGCGCGGCGGCGGCCATCGGTTCCGCTCGACGAGAGCGCGCCTCAGGCGCTTGAACCGCCTGATGAGGCGGTCATCTCCCGCATCGCCTACCACGAACTTCAGAGCGTGATGCGTGTGCTGACCCGCGATCAGCGTCTGGTGCTGCGGTTGCGCTTCGATGAGGATCGCTCCCTTGCCGAAATTGCCGAGTCGCTTGGGCGCACGGTAGGATCGGTGAAGGCGTTGCAACACCGGGGATTGACGCGACTCGCCGAGGCGCTCGCTGATCATCCGGTGCATCGGCCGGTTGCCGCATCCTGATGTTCGTCACCATCACCTCTGACGCTTTGCCATCATATCGCCTCGCGTGCGGTAAAAACTCTTGACGCCTGTTCTATCGCCCACGTATAATGCCCTAAGCAGGGTTATCTTTGGGCGATGGACATGTATGGACCGCGAAACCTTCGAAGCAATCGTTGTTGAGGCGCTCAACTCGTTGCCGCCAGAGTTTGCCCGCTATCTGAACAATGTCGAGGTGCGCATCGAAATGCGCCCGACCCGCGATCAGCGGCGCGCGCTTGGGCTGCGTCCCTGGCAGACGATCTACGGTTTGTACGAAGGCGTGCCGCTCACTGAGCGCGCCGGAGGCGAACCGCTTCTCCCGGACGTTATCACGATTTTTCAGGCGCCGTTGGTGCGCGATTTCCCTTCCCGTGAGGCGCTGCGCGAAGAGGTGCGGCGCACTGTGCTGCATGAAATTGCCCACTTTTT
>JANWXL010000574.1 GCA_025055265.1 Roseiflexus sp. | reverse complement strand
GTTGAGTGCGCCGATAACTTTCCCCTTGTCACGGAGCGGCACGCATACTTCGGACACGACGCCGTCAATCGCGCCAAGAAAATCAGGATCGGCGCTCACATCGGCAACCAGCGTCGGGCGTTCGCTCAGGATCGTGCGACTGATGATGCCGACCCCCATCGGGATTCGTTCGGAGATGAAATGGTAGCCGACCTGATGTTGCAGCACCAGTTCATCCTGTTCACGAAGGTAAATGCACACCTGGGTGTACCCGAACGTTTGGGCGATCGACTCGACGACCGTGCGAAAAATGGCAGGCAGACTGACCTCACGCGCCAGCGCCGCGCGTACCTGTCCTATCAGATGCAGTTCCTGCGCTTGCCGTTGCGTAATAGTGTGCAGGTCGCGCAGGTGCTGCGTTGCGATCCGAAGTTCCGCTTCGACTCGGCGCCGTTCTGCCAGTTCTTCCTGCGCAGAGGTGTACAGGCGTGCATTGTCAATGGCAATCGCAGCAAGATCGGCGAATCGGGCTAACAGTGCTGCAATTGAAGGGAAATCAGCCGCATATGGCGCATCGTAAGCGACTCCCAATATTCCGGTGACGGTTTCGCCCGACATCAGCGGCGCCGCAATGAGTGCGCCAAAGTCGGTCATTTCCAACCGCTCAATGCGCCCTTCCCACGATCGGTAGTTCTCGACCATCATCGGTTTGCCAGATTGCCAGACACGTCCGGAAACCCCTTCGCCGGGCGCAATTTCACATCCTCGATTCAGTGCAAATTGACCAATGGCAACCTTCATTTTCATCACTTCGGCGTTTGCCGATCGCAGAAAGATGTATCCATGCTCTGTGCCTGCCAGACGCGCGGCATGCGTCACAACCGCCTCCAGCACGTCGTTGAGGTCGAGACGGTTCATGATTGCCAGCACCGTCTGATGAAACGCTGCGAAGTAGGCATCACTTTTGGACGGGTCCGTGCGTGGAAGTAGAGGGTTTGCGTGAGCGCCCGCCAGTCGCTGTTCAAGCTCGCGTATGCGTGCTCTCAGGGCTTCGTTTTCGGACTGAAGGGCTTCGGCGTCGTCCATGGTTCGTTTGTGGTATGAGGAGCGATGACTCAGGGGTCGAGAGTTGTCAGATGGAGTAATTGCCTTACACTTTCTTAATTTGGATTGTACCAGATTGGGGCGGCAGATTCATTACCAGACGATGCCAGTCTCAATTTCTCCACAATTGATCGCGTGTCACGCTTCTTCTTTCTCCCTCTTCGAGACCCCGGAGGTCATCCGGGCGCCAACGCAGTCAGCGAATGGGGAAGCGAATAAGCGAATGGGATCGAATGCGGCGCGCCCCTACGCTGATCATTGACAACTCTTCACTCTATCCGTACCATGCTTACCATGTTGACGCCTCATCCGTATGCGCTCCAGCGCTCGTTGAAACACGATCATGGGCGATCCCATCATTCTCTACAACGGTCCTGTCTATACGCTCAACCCGGCTCAACCGCGCGCTCAGGCGGTTGCTGTGCGTGATGGGCGCATCGTTGCCGTCGGCAGCGAGGGGAAGGTCCGCGCAGCGGTCACCGGTCGCGCTGAGGGGATCAATCTCAACGGTCGCGCCCTTGTTCCGGCGCTGACCGATGCCCACGTTCACCTGATTGCGCACGCGCTTGCTCGTCGCAATGTCCGGCTCGACGATGCAACCACCCTCGACGAGGCGTTGCAGCGGATCGGCGCGGCGGCTGAATGCCTCCCCGATGGCGCCTGGGTTCGAGGGCGCGGCTGGGACCATTCGCGCTGGGGGCGCTGGCCCACCGCCGCTGATCTTGATGCTGTCGTTGGGGATCGACCGGCGTACTTCTCGCGGAAGGATGGTCACTCTGCCTGGGTCAGTAGCGCCGCGCTCCGTCTGGCGGGCATTACCGCCGAGACGCCCGATCCGGTCGGTGGCGCCATCCAGCGTGAGCGCGGCGAGCCGACTGGCATCTTGCTTGAAACCGCTGTCGATCTGGTGCGGCGCCATATTCCCGAACCAGGGCAGGAGGAGCGCCTGGCAGCCGTGCGCGAGGCGATGACAGAAGCGCACTCCTACGGGATGGTCGGGATGCATCTGCCTACCAGCATGACCCCCGGCGATGGTCAGATGACGCTTGCTGACCTGCAAACGCTGCGTGAGCGCGGTCACCTCCATCTGCGCTGCCTGGTTTATCTCGGTCTCGATGGTCTCGATGCGGCGCTGGCGCTGGGGCTGCACAGCGGCCTCGGCGATCGCTGGATCCGTATTGGTGGCGTCAAGATGTTTGCCGATGGGTCACTCGGCTCGCAAACCGCGGAAATGCTGGCGCCATACGAGGGGAGCAGCAACCGCGGGATTGCCGTGCTGTCGTCCGAGGAGTTGCGCAGCGCCGTGCGCCGCTCGATCCATGGCGGGCTGGCGGTGATGGTGCATGCCATCGGCGATGCCGCCAACCGCCGGGTGCTCGACGCGATCGAAGCAGCGCTGCCTGGCGCGCCGTCGCTCCTCATTCCTAACCGTATCGAGCACTGCCAGATACTGCACCCGGACGATCTGCCCCGCTTTGCGCGCCTTGGCGTCATCGCCTCGATGCAACCGATCCATTGCACGGCCGACATGGACATCGCGGATGTGCTGTGGGGGAAGCGCTGCGCCAACGCTTACGCCTGGCGCTCGCTCCTCAATGCAGGCGCAACGCTCGCCTTCGGCTCCGATGCGCCGGTTGAGTCGCTCAACCCCTGGCTCAGTGTCCATGCTGCGGTGACCCGCCAGCGACCGGACGGCACGCCGGATGGCGGGTGGTATCCTGAACAGCGCCTGACGGTCGAAGAAGCGTTGCGCGGCTTTTGCCACGGGTGTGCGGTTGCGGCAGGCGCTGCCGGTGAGCAGGGAATGATCGCCCCCGGCATGCTCGCCGACCTTGCCGTTCTTTCCGCCGACCCGTTTAAGATCGATCCGTCGGCGTTACACACAATTCGTGCCGAGATGACTCTTCTCGAAGGCAATGTCGTCTGGGAACGGTAATGCCTGTTACGGCGTCGTCGAAGGATACATCTATGAAGAATGCCGATACCCTGCACCAGGCAATCGCAGCAGCTCGCGATGGTCGTCGTGACGATGCGCGCGCTCTGTTGATGCGCACGCTGGAAGCGGATCCGCGCAACGAACGCGCCTGGCTCTGGCTGTCGGGCGTCGTTGATGATCCCAACGATGTGAAAATCTGCCTGGAAAACGTGCTGGCGTTGAATCCAACCAATGCGCGCGCCCGCCAGGGATTGGAATGGCTGCACGCGCGCGTCGGTCTGCCGTTGCCGCCGCCTCCGTCGCCAGCACAACCCGGCGGCAGCACCGAACGCGAGATCGATGTCAGCGCCTTCTCGCTCACCCGTCTGCGCGCATATCAGGCGACGCTGGCGGACGTTACGGCTGCGCCAGCGCCGGAGACAGCGATCCGGTCCTCTCCAGCCCCGGCGTCTGCACCCTCTCGTCAGAGCGTTCAGGCTGCGCCAGCGCCCACATCCGCTCGCCAGAGCGTCCAGGCTGCGCCGCCGCCAGCGTCGGCGCGTGCTGCCATTCAGAGCGGCAACCCTGCTGCCAGTCGCGCGCCGACGACAGCCTCTTCGCGTCTGGCGTCCATCGAAGCGGACGACAACACGATCCCCTGCCCTTACTGCGGCGCGCCGACCGTTGAAGCGCAGCGTCGCTGCACGCAGTGCAGCGGCAGCCTGCTGGTGCGGGTCACTCCATCGGAGGAACGGTCGCCGATTGTGCCGGCGCTGGTCTGGCTGTGGCGCGGCGGCGCGATAGCGACGGTGCTGATTGCGCTCATCTTTCCCGTTCTGGGGGTGTTCCTCTATCAGGAAAACCCGGCGCGCGGCTTCCCGATTGGCATCCTGATCCCGGCTGTCCTCCTTGCGCTGGTCGGAATGGTCGGCTTTTCGGTCGCTCAACAACTGGCGCAACGCTCGGTTTGGGCGCTCTACCTGGCGGTTGGCTTGACGGTTGCCGGTTTGATCGGCGCCCTTGCGCTGGTCGCTCGCCCCGATGCGTTCACCGACATGCTCAACCGGCTGACCGGCGCGACGCCTCTTCCCCCTGGCTGGCTGGCGCCGCTGCAATTCGGCGGCAGGCTCGTCGCTATTGGCGCGATTGTGGCGCACATCATCGCAATGACGCTCAGTGCTGTGGGGTACAACGACGTCGTCGGCAGACTCGAACGGTTTCGCCATATTCTGAAGCCCTCCGATCACGTGACGCACTACAACAATGGCGTTGCGCTCAAGAACCGCGGAATGTGGTATGCTGCGTCGCTCGAATGGGAATGGGCGGTCAAGAAAGCGCCCTATGACGCCACTTATTTGCGCGCTCTGGGTCTGGCGTATGCCCGGCTGAAACAGTTCGATAAGGCGCGCGCGATGATCGACCGGGCGCTTCAGGCAGCGCCAAATCAACCTGGTCTGGCTGAGGATCGGGCGCTGATCGAACGCCTGGCGTCGCAGAACGAACGCTAGGAGAAACAGGACCCATGCCTGGAAACACCTTTGGACAGGTTTTTCGACTGACTACCTGGGGCGAATCGCACGGACCGGCGGTTGGGTGCGTGGTCGATGGATGCCCGGCAGGTCTCGAGATTTCGGAAGAGGACATTCAGCGTGAACTGGACCGCCGACGGGTCGGGCAGAGCCGGGTGACCTCCGCCCGCCAGGAACCCGACCGGGTGCAGATCCTGTCGGGCGTGTTTGAGGGGCGCTCGACCGGTGCGCCCATCAGTATGCTGGTGTTCAACACCGATGCGAAGCCGGGGCACTACGAGAACATCAAGGACCTCTACCGCCCTGGTCACGCCGATTACACGTGGGACGCCAAATACGGCTTCCGCGACTGGCGCGGCGGCGGGCGCAGCAGCGCGCGCGAGACGATCGGGCGCGTCGCTGGCGGCGCGATTGCGAAACGCCTCCTTGCGCAGCATGGCATTTCGGTGATTGCCTGGACAGCGCAACTCGGCGATCTGAAAGCTGAGGTGATCGACGAGAGCGAAATCGAGCGCAATATCATGCGCTGCCCGGATGCGCGCATCGCGGCGCTGATGGTCGAGCGCGTCGAACAGGCGCGCCGCAGTCTCGACTCGCTCGGCGGCGTGGTCGAAGTGCGCGCGCGCGGCGTGCCCCCCGGTCTCGGCGAACCGGTCTTCGACAAGTTGCAGGCGGATATTGGCAAGGCGATGTTCAGCATCCCGGCGATCAAAGGCGTCGAGTTCGGCGAAGGGTTCGGCGTGGCGCATATGACCGGTTCTACGCATAATGACCCCTTCATCCGTCGCGTCGACGGGACGATTGGAACCGAGTCCAACCACCACGGCGGCATTCTCGGCGGGATCAGCACTGGCGAGGAGATCGTGCTGCGCATCGCTGCCAAGCCGCCCGCCTCGATCGCGCGCCCGCAACGCACTGTTGATCGTGAAGGGAATCCAGCGGAGATCGAAATCCACGGGCGCCACGATCCAACGGTGCTTCCGCGGCTGGTTCCGATCGCTGAAGCAATGCTGGCGCTGGTGCTCGCCGACCATCTGCTGCGTCAGCGCCTGGCACGGGTGGATAGATGGTGAAGAAGAGACGGGTGATGGCCTATGACTGAGCGCCCTGTCCGCGAAGGCGACCTGCTCTGGTCGCCGCCCCTGGAAATGATGCGCGCCAGCCGCATGCAGCAGTATATCGACTGGCTGGCGCAGACGCGCGGTCTGACGTTCGCTGATTACCACGCGCTCTGGCAGTGGTCGGTCACTGACCTGTCCGCTTTCTGGCAATCGATCTGGGACTTCTTCGATGTCCAGGCGACCACGCCGCCGCAGGCGGCGCTCGCTGATGCGCGCATGCCCGGCGCGGTCTGGTTCCCCGGCGCAACCCTCAACTATGCGGCGCACGCCTTCCGCCACGCCGAAGCGGAACGTCCTGCGATCATCTTCCAGTCTGAAGGCGGCTCACCTCAGACCATGACGTGGACAGAGTTGCAGCGTCAGGTTGCTGCGGTTGCCGCCGGTCTGCGAACGCTTGGCGTTCGCCAGGGCGACCGGGTGGCGGCGGTGCTGCCCAATGCGCCGCAGGCGGTCATTGCCTTCCTTGCCTGTGCATCGCTCGGCGCCATCTGGTCGAGTTGCTCCCCCGAAATGGGAGTTGCCAGCGTCGCCGACCGCTTCCGGCAGATTGAGCCGCGCGTGCTGATCGCTGTCGATGGGTACCGCTACGGCGGACGCGCCTTTGACCGTCGCGCCGCGCTCGCTGAACTGCGCGCCGCGCTGCCTGGCGTCGAGCGCGTCGTGCTGGTTCCTTCCCTCGATCCTGATGCGCGTGTGGCGGATACCGTTCCGTGGGATGAACTGCTGAACCACGATGCGACGATCCAGTTTGAACCGGTTCCCTTTGAGCATCCGCTCTGGATCCTCTATTCATCGGGCACGACGGGCCTGCCGAAACCGATTGTGCAGGGACACGGCGGCATCCTGCTCGAACACCTGAAATCGCTTGCGTTGCACCTTGACCTGCGCCCGCAGGACCGCTTCTTCTGGTTCACCACCACCGGCTGGATGATGTGGAACTTCCTGGTCAGCGGTCTGCTGATCGGTAGCACCCTGCTGCTGTATGACGGCAGCCCCGCCTGGCCCGACATGCACGCGCTGTGGCGGTTCGCCGCCGATACCGGCATGACCCTGTTCGGCACAAGCGCCGCCTACCTCACCGCATGCCGCAAAGCCGACATCACGCCTGGCACAGCGTTCGATCTGACGCACCTGCGCGCAATGGGTTCGACCGGTTCGCCGTTGCCAGTTGAAGGGTTCCACTGGGTTTACCAGCGCGTCAAGCGCGACCTCTGGCTGGTCTCGCTCAGCGGCGGCACCGACGTCTGTACGGCGTTCGTCGGCGGCTGCCCGCTGCTGCCGGTCACCGCTGGCGAGATCCAGTGCCGCTGTCTGGGAGCGCGCGTTGAGGTCTTCGACGAGCAGGGGCGCTCGATCATCGGCGATGTGGGCGAACTGGTCGTCACTGCGCCGCTCCCGTCCATGCCGCTCTTCTTCTGGGGCGATGCCGACGGATCGCGCTACCGGAGCAGCTACTTCGATATGTATCCCGGCGTCTGGCGTCACGGCGACTGGGTCAAACTGACCGAACGGGGAACGCTGGTCATCTATGGGCGATCCGACTCGACGATCAACCGTCACGGCGTGCGCATGGGCACGAGCGAAATGTATCGCGCTGTCGAGGGTGTTCCAGAAGTGCGTGACAGCCTGGTGATCGACCTGGAGAACCCTGATGGCACAGCCAGGATGTATCTGTTTGTCGCTCTCGAACCGGGCGTTACCCTGGACGACGCGCTGAAGGAGCGGATTCGCGCCCGGATTCGCGACGTCCTTTCGCCGCGCCACGTCCCCGACGACATCATCGCCATTCCCGACGTGCCGCGCACGCTGAACGGCAAAAAACTGGAGGTGCCGATCAAAAAAATCCTGCGCGGCGTCCCGCCCGAAAAAGCCGCCAACCGCGACGCGATGGCGAACCCGGAGACGCTCGATGCCTTCGTGGAACTTGCAGCCCGATTGCCGAGGTAGCGCGTGGTTATTGGACTGATCGGCATGGCAGGCATCGGCAAGTCGCGCTGGGCGGCGCGGCTGGCGGACGTCGGATTTCGCGCACTGCATTGCGATGACCTGATTGCCGAACGGTTACGAACCATCTACAACGCCAACACCGTTACTGTCTACGATATCGGGCGCTGGATGGGATTTCCATACGAGACGCACTACGCTGAGCGCGAACGCATCTACCTCGCCTGTGAACATGCAGTAATGGAAGACATTGCAGAACGTATTGCCGGGGAAGAGAACATCGTTATCGACACGACCGGCAGCATCGTCTACCTTGACGCCGCGATCCTGGAACGCCTTAAGCGCCATGCAACGATGGTCTACCTTGCGGACGACGCCCATCTACGGATGCGCCTGCTGGAAGACTACCTGGCGCGCCCCCGCCCGATAGTCTGGAATGGGATGTACCAACCGCGCCCCGGCGAAACGCCGGAAGCGACGCTGGCGCGCTGCTATCCGCAGCTTGTGCGCACCCGCGCCGCGCTCTACCGGCGCATCAGCGACATCGTGATCGAACCGCAGTATCACCGCAACCCGGCGTTCACCGTCGCCGATTTTCTGGGGATGATCGGTGCGTCGTCCTGACCTCGGGCGCCGTAAGGGCGGGCCTCAGACCCGCCCTTACGATTTGACGATCCATGCCGGACCCTGATGGGGGACCAGCGTGCCGACAGGTTGATCTGGCTTAGTTCACCGCCGACGGCGCCTGTACATTGTTGAGGGATGCGAGCACGCCGCTGACCGTATTCTTCAGCTCCGCCAATCCTACCGGCTTGGCAAGATAGTGACGCACGCCCAAACGCTTCATCTGCGCACGGAGGCGCGGCGTATCGTATGCCGTCAGCACGACGACCGGAATGTGGGGCCGTTCGTCGTGCAGCGCCTTGATCAACGCGGCTGCCGCACGACTGGGAGGGCTTGGATCAACGATCAGCAGATCAACCGACTCGCGCATGCAGCGCAGCCAGGCTGCTCCCGGCGATGGCGCCAGCGCGACTTCGACATCCTTGCCGAGCAGTCGTTGCAGTCCCTGCTGCGTCACCATCGCGGCAACCGGATCGTTGTCGACAACCAGAATGTGGTGCAAACTCGACACGATACCTGTCCAGACATAGTTCGACTGACGGTCAAAGGGAAACCTGCCTGTCACGCATGGTCTGCGCGTTCTGGCTGGTTGCTCCGTTGCCACTATAACAAAAAGCAACAGAGTCCTGGAAAGTGAGGCGACAACTCCGCGTTGTAATCACACAACATCGAAATGGTACGATACCAGAGATTCTTTGTGACGCTGGTTGCAAATTTGCAATTTTTGGTTGAGAAGGGGTAACCGAGGCGAGGGGCAATAGGTTTGAAGGTGCGAAGGTTGCAGGTAGGGGCGCGCTAGCGGCGCGCCCGCGCACGTGACACACGTTGCACGTGAAAGGGTGTCAGGCAGGGGCGCACGGCAGTGCGCCCTATGAACGTAATTAAGATCCGGTATAGCCCGCGCAGGCGGGCTACGCATTCCGTAGCCCGCGACTTTATGCGCCAGGCGGGTGAGCGGATAGCTGGCGCGGGACTTCGTTCTCATTTCCTGGTTCTCGGTTCTTGGTTCTCCTACCCCCCCTCTTCTCCCATACGATCCACAGGTAGCAGAACCGTGAATGTGCTCCCGGCGCCAGGCGTGCTTTCGACCTGAATATGACCGCCGTGCTGCGTCACAATATGGGCGCTGATCGCCAGCCCCAGCCCCGTGCCCTGCGGTTTTGTGGTGTAAAACGGCTCGAAGAGGTGCGGCATATGCTCCGGGCTGATCCCCACGCCGGTATCGCGAACCGAGATCACGATGTATTGTGAACCGGCATCATGAGTGCAGGAGAGTTCCGTTGCAATGTGCAACTGCCCGCCATTTGGCATCGCATCGCACGCGTTGAGCATCAGGTTGAGGAAAACCTGGCGCAACTGATCGGGATGAGCAATCAGGCGAGGGAGGTGCGGACAGAAGTTGACAGTTACTGTCACCTGCCCGTGCCGCAGATGGGTCTGCACCAGTTCGATCGTTTCCGCCAGCAGATCGTTGATCTCTGTCGGCTCCAGTTCATCGCGCGCCGGGCGATAGAAATCGCGCATGCGCGTAATGATGCGGGCGATGCGTCCGAGTTCGTTCTGGGCGATCGTGAGGAAATGGCGCTGCGGAGTATCAGGCGGAATATCCTGTTCCACCAGGTAGAGACTGTTGCGCGCCGCATAAAGCGGATTGTTGATCTCGTGCGCCACCGAGGCTGCCAGTTCGCCGACGGCAGCCAGCTTGGCGCTCTGCAACAGTTGCGCCTGCGCCGCGTTAAGCCGCGCCTGCGCCTCGGCATGCAGCGACTGCGTCTGATCCAGGTCTCGCTGCAATGCTGCCGCACGCGCGCGCTGACGATGTTCCGCAATCGCAACAGCAGTCAGATCCGCCAGCGCCTGCACGAATGGGATATCACGCGGATGGATCAGATGAGAATTCTGATTGCCGTACAGTGCCAGGGCGCCGAGCCGGGCATCCTCAATGCGCAATGGCGCCAGCAGCGCACAGTCGGGGGGCCAGAAACCCAGGACTTTCTTCTTTTGAGCAAGCTGCGCTTCGCTCAATTCACTCAGCGCTGCCTCGAGCTCCGGACCGGCAACCAGCATTGCGCGCGGAGCAAGGAACGCACGCCCTGCCAGACCCTGCCCGGCGCGCAGGGAGAGCCCGCTGGTCTTACCGCTGCTGCTTGCCGCCAGTCGCAGGCGCATCCCTGCCTGATCCGCCAGAAACAGCAACGCACCGCTTGTGCCGGGGAACAGTTGCACTGCTTCACGCACGACCAACTGCAGGATGGTATCTATCTCGTGCGTGATAAGGAAAGCCGCGCTGATTGTCAGGATAGCGTTCAGGCGCTCATTTGCCAGGTTCACGCGCTGAGCGGACGCAGCCATCTGCGCCTCGAGTTCGGCAATACGCGCATATGCCGCCGTCAGTTCAGCTCGCAGATGTGCACTGTCATCCGTTTGACCGTTGATCGGCTGCTTGAGTCGCTTTGCGGAGGCGGAACGCTGTTTCATTGACCTGATTTGCGCACACTACTACAGTACCATGAACAATCGTATCATACCTTCTCGTCTCTCGCAAATCGAATGTTGCGAGACAATAACGGTTAGTCGAGAAGATTTCTCGTGGAGATCGCCACAAAGAAAGTACACTATCGCCATCCTGTAATGGTTTTTGTATCTGTGAGGGCGAGTCTATGCCACGCAGAAAACGTCAGCATCCGCTCATCAAAGTCGCGCGCGCATATCTGAGCGAGCATCAACCGGTGTTGAAAGATGCGCCGCTGCGCATCCACACGCTCGACGGCCCACCCGGATCACCGAGATACGCCGTTTCAATTGAGCAGTGCCGCGCAAATGGATGCCCATACGACGTGCCTCCTGAGGATGCTGCTGCGGGTCGTTGCCCGATCATCGACTGTCCGGTGCGGCATTCGGTACGGTTGCTCTTCGACCGCAACGGCAAACTGGTCAATGCTTCCGAGAGCGGCATCCATTGGGGTTAGTACGCTGGTTTGTGGGTAGAACAAACTGCAAACCAGGGCGGAAACGCTGAGTCTATGGATACAGTACGTGACTGGATGAGCCAGCCGCCAATCTGCGTTTCTGACTCAACAACGCTCCCCGAAGCGCGACGGTTGATGCACAGACATCGCGTGCGTCGCCTTCCTGTTATTGATAGCGACGGTCGCCTGGTGGGGATCGTCACCGAAGGCGACATCAACCGGATCTCCGACTCGCACGTTCACGATATGCGGCAGTACAACCTCTACCATCGCGTCGCCGATCTCCCGTTACGCGATTTTATGACTCGCAATGTCATCACTGTGGGTCCCGATGATCCTGTGATCGCCGTCGCCCAGCTATTGCTGCGCCATCGCATCGGCGGCGTTCCGGTCGTCGAAGAGGGGCGCGTGATCGGGGTCATTACCGAAAGTGATCTGTTTCGGCGGATGGTGGAGTTGGAAGCGAAGGGTTAGGGAGTAGGGAGTGGGGAGTGGAGAGCAGGGGTTACGAGAACCGAGAACCGGTTCAAGGGTTAGGGGTTAAGGGTTAGGAAATCTTCCCACGTTCAACGTGCAACATTCAACGTTCAGCGACCACCTGCAACCTTCCCACCTTCAACCTTCAGCCCTCTTGCCTCTCGCCTCTCGTCCTTACGCCGCGAGCGCGCCTACGCGGCCAATCGTCGCTTCGTTCCAGTGATCGATAAGCATCCGTGCGTGCTGCTGCATCCACTCCGAGAGGCGCCTGCCCTGCGCCAGCACGGCTGCGTGGTAATCGGGCGCTCCCTCAGGCGTTGAAATGACCCGCCCGAGTTCACCGCGCAGCCAGAGCACTTCAATCAGCACAGGCAGCGCAGCGACTTCACCTGGCAGCAGCGGCGCGATGCGCCCATAACTGCACACCAGGTTGACTGCCTGCGGAATGTCCAGCGGACCCTGAAAAACGCCCCACGAGGTCGTTTCCGACGGCATGACCCGGGTTGCAAACCCGACGAGCGCATCCGCCAGATCGACAATGCGCGCATCTCGCTCAACCTGATCGAAGTCGAGCAATGCCACAACCCGGTCACCGACGAATCGCACATTATCCGGATGCATATCGCCGTGGATCAGCACCCGTGGCAGCGCTTCATAGGCCTGATCCGGCAGAGCGGCGCGCAACGCCGACGCCCGCCCGTCGTACCAGGCGAGGTCGGCGTGCAGTTCCCCCATGACGTCGCGTTCGTACAATGTCTCGGTCAGAGAGGTGATGCGTGCTGGCGCATACCGGGGCACTGTCGCGTCGCCCGGCGGCGGGAGATCCACGACTGCCTGATGGTACCAGGCGAGTGTCGCGCCCACGTCCACGATCTGGCCTGGACGACCCGGATCGAAGTCGGTTCCGTGCACATACTCCTGCACTTCGTAGATCCGTCCATCGATGATGGTCATCGTTGAACCGGTTTTGTTCGGAATGAGACGAGCCGTGGGAAACGATCGCTGGCAAAGGTGTTCGATCAGGTGATGACGGTAACGTACCGACGCAAGCGAGAAGCGATAGTGGTTACGCCGTACCACGAACCGTCCGCATCGCGTCACGACAACGGCCGTTTCATTGACAAACCCATGACCTGTGGCAGTGATCCCTTCGATCGGTCCCAGATCGTAATGGGACAACACACGTGTAATGTCAGTTGATCTCAGCATTGTTGTATCTTGTGCCGGGAAGCGCATCGTTGCGCTCTGGCGCGCCGTGAAGATGTAAGAGAACGACTGGCGCGCGCTGGGGGGCATCGTGCAGGTATCCGCGATTAGCGCTTACCTGGCGCCCATTGCTCGTATGAGCGAACGGCAGAGCCCGCGCTGCCTCTACCGTGTTGACCCAGCAAATGTTCCTTATCGACTCATTGTTTCAGGTTCCAGTTGATGCGCCAGCGCCTGTGCGAATGCGTCGATCTTGGCGCGTTCTTCAGGCGTGATCCTTGACCATGGTACGAAATCCGGCGCCGGAAGGATGACCCTGAGCGGGGGGACAGCCAACCGCGCGCCTCGTTCAGCCAGTGTGCTCACCAGATCATCGATGCTGCTCGGTCGTTCGTCGACGGTTTGGGTGCCGAAGACTGCAATTGCCATCCGCTTGAGGCGGCGCTCTGGAATGGTTTCGACCAGATGCCGCAGGCGCCAGCTGGCGTGGTGGGCATGGGTGAAGCTTCCCAGCACCAGCAGGTCACACCCTATGGTATCGCTGGCAGTTACAGAGGTTACCGGCGCGCAGATAACGTGCGAAGCATACGGTGACAGGCGCTCAGCGATCATTCTGGCGACTTCGCGATTGTGTCCAAACCAGGATGCATAGACAATCAAAACTCTCATGGCTCGCACCTCGTTGTATTCGCACGTCGTTGTGCTCGCCTTGAGCATACCACAGCCCTGTTACCGTGTTGGCGCAGTCTGGCAACCAGCAGTGAACGTTCCGTTACGCAGTGCGTTATGCGGCTGCGCGCAGCGCTGGCATACTGTGAACGTTCCGTTACGCGGCGCGTCATAATACTTAACCTAGAGTTGTGATTTCGCAATGCCGCACTGCGGCATGACGGTGGTATACTTATAGCGGTCGACGGACTGTCGGGTTGGGCAAAGGCGGTTGGCGGAGAGCCGCGTTTGCCGTAGCGTACAGACGCCGCCCGACTGAGCCCAGACCCACGGTGGCCGCCCCCCAAGCCACGTGATGCTGGCGTCGGCACCCCCGCCGGCGCCAGTCGCTTTTAACCAGGTAAGAGGCGCATGGCAAGAGGCTGAAGGTGCAATGGACTTTGAATATATATTCCGCTATCCGCCTATCCGCCCGGCGCCTGAAGTCGCGGGCTACGGTTGCGAAGCCCGCCTTCGCGGGCTGGACGGGGCTATAGCGGATTAATTTCTCAAAGACCATCGAAGGCGCGTAAGCGGCAGGCACACCAGGGGAAGGTCGCACGTGCGAAGGCGCGAAAGTGAAAGTGTAACAGCGGAAGGTTGCAGGTGCAAAGGTGTGAAAGCGGCAGGCGCACCAGGGGAAGGTCGCACGTGCGAAGGCGCGAAAGTGGAAGTGTAACAGCGGAAGGTTGCAGGCGCGAAGGCGCGCAAGCGGGAAGTGTGACGGCGCAAGGCTCTCTAACCCCTAACCTCTAACCCCTAACCCCTAACCCCTAACACCTAACCCTCACCCTCACCGCGCAGGCGTCGCCGCGCCGCTTCCTGTGCAGCGCGAAGGCGTTCCAGTTCATCGGCGGCTCGTGTGGCGCGTGGGCGGACAGCAGACGGCTGGCGGGGCGCAGCGGCAGGGAACGATGGCTGAGAGGAGGCAACTGCTGTTTCGGATGTTTCTTGCGGCGCGTGACGCACGGTTGATGTGCGCAGACCAATGCGCTGCAGCGTAGCGGCAACCAGGCTATGTGGAATAAAGATGCGCCTGAGCGCAATGTCCATTGGCCACAGCACAAGCGCCACCCAGAGTAACGATAACCCGACATCGCGCACAACGCCGCGCGCGGTGTGTCCTCGCTCAAAGACCTGCTGAGGCTGCGGATCGATCCGTCCACCGGTGATATGCGCTATCTCCTCAAGTACGCGGCGATCCCCTGCCTGGCTGCGATATTCGGCGCTAAACGGCATTGCGGCGCCGCCAGTCGCCAGCGCGACCGGCGTTCCCTGCCCGTCTCGCGCGATGATCTGCACCAGGTAGGCGCCAGCCGGTAAACTGTCGAGCGATGTGCGATACTGACCCGGACTGACCTCTCGAAGCGCGGCTTCGACAATGGCGCCGTCAACGGCAATTAGCCGGGAGGACACGCGCAAGCCGGTCTGTGGTTCACCATCGAGTGAGCGTGCGATGGCCTCAATGACCAGAGCATCCCCGACAGGGCGCGTCGCAATAGTCAGGGTATCACCGGTTTGCTGCGGCAGAAGCCAGGTGAGGAGTTGTGCGCTGAACTGCGGAAAAGTGTCCCACGCGACCCACTCTTTCGCCCACCGTCCGCTGAAATCGCTTGTCCAGGCAAGTGAACGCCCCAGACCGTACTGCCATGCTGCCAGCAGCGTATCACCACTGGGAGCGAGAAGCGCCACCTGCGCCGTTGCGCGGGGCGTGGTCAGAACATAGCCATGGAGGTCGGGCGCAATGTCAATTCCACGGAGGATGGGATGCGGCATTCCTCGCTGTGGCGTCAATGCGCCTTCGACGATGTATGGCGCAATGATCATCTGCGCCTCGCCAGTCAACAGATCGGGGACATCAGCGGCGCGCTCTGTCAGGAAGGTGCGCCCGCCGCCAACAGCGGCCATATCACGGATGAACGGCACGTGCTCACCCTGCCCGATGGCGATTGAGGTCAGGGTCACGCCTTCATCGTGGAGATCGCGCACAATCTCAAGTGCGCCTTCCTGCTGAGTTGTATCGTTGCCGTCGGTAATGGTGATGATGTGACGCACGGGGTGCTTGCTGGCGCGGGCATAGCGCGCCGCTACCTGAAGCGCATCGTGAATATTGATGCCGCTGCCGCCAAGACGCACCTGGTTCAACTGTTCGATCGCGGCGTCGCGCTGCCATCCCGGCAGCGGACCAACTATCACGCCAGGACGATCGTCGAAGGGGATCACGGTCAGTTCGTCTTCGTCGCGCAGCAACGTTGCAATCCGGCGCGCGCCTTCGAGCGCCAGCGAGAGTTTGGGCACGCCATCCTCAATGGAGGACATGCTCCCCGAAATATCGATGACTACTACGACGCTGACCGGCGGCTGACGCTGACGCTCAGGAATATCCATCGTCACCGGCAACGCCGCCTCGACCGGCGTGCCGCGCCACCCTCCTGGACCGAACGACTGCGGACCGCCGACCATGAGCAGACCGCCGCCAAAGTCGCGGACATACGCCGCAATCTGTTGCGTTGCCTGGTCGGAAAACAGGGCGCGGGGGACATTCACCAGCGCGACTGCGTCGTACAGGCTCAACTCGCCGAACGTGTCGGGCATAGACGCCGGATCTGCGACTGTGACATCGATCTGAGCGGTGCGCAGCGCGCGTTCCAGGCTGGCAACATCGTCGATCGACTGTGCAACCAGCAGCACCTGCGGTTTGCCCCTGACGAAACTGAAGGTTTCGATGGCGTTGTTCTGGGTGCGCGCATCATCTGGAACCTCAAGACGCACTGTGTAGCGATTGAAACCGACCGGCGCTTCGGGGAGCAGAATCGAAATTGTTTGCCGATCAGCGCCAATTTCGACCGGAAGCGTGGCAACGACGCGCCCATCAGGTCCAGTCACCGTCAATCGCCCTGCTACAGGCGTAGTGCTTTCCAGATCGACGCGCAGCGGCAGGCGCTGTCCCTCGCGCGCCGCCGCTGGCAGAGACACACCGACGACCTGCGCGTCCAACCCATCGGCGCTGCCGCTGAGCGGCACAACATCAACAGGAACGCCCTGTACAGCGATGTGCTGCGCAATCTCACGCGCACTCCCCCGATTTTCACCACCGTCGGAGAGAAGCACCAGTCGTCGATGCCCCTCTGCGGGGAGCATCGCCAGCCCAAGTTGCAGCGCTTCGGCAATGTTGGTTGCGCCGCCGAAGGGTCGCGCCGCAGGCGCGCCAAAGGTGCGTTCTGGCGAGGGAAGCCGCTCGACGAGCGCCTCGCGTCCAAATACAATGATGCCCGCCTGATCGTCCGGCGGCATTGTCGCCAGCGCCTGGGCAATGAACGCCTCGGCGCGGGCGCGTTGCGATGCAGCGACCGAGTCAGAACCATCAAGGAGGAAAATCGTCGTGGTTGTGTCAGGCGGCTGAACCAATTGTGCGCCCGTGAGCGCGCCGATCAGCGCCAGCACAACGAGCGTGCGGAGAACGAGGCTGAGCCATCGTCGCCATGCGCCATGACGCGCTGGAGAGAACAGTGCGAGAAACCAGAAGATCGGCAGAATGCAAACCAGCCAGAGGGCTTCGGGATAGACGAACGAAATGCCCATACTACGCTAGACGGCGTCGCGCTGCGAGTGCGACGCGGAAGCGCTGCCGCAGATATGCCAGACCGCTTCGCTGATACACCAGCCATTCGACGATGACCACCAGGATCGCCGCAACCGCCAGCCAGCGCCAGATTTCCTGTCGCCCTACCTGCTCGCGCGTCACTGCCTGTTGCAATCCGCTGACCTGCGGCACCCGCAGCTCGCTTGCTGGCGCAATGCGTGACTCTTCTGGCATAAACAGATTGATAGCGAAACCACGCTGATCGATCACCTGGTTATCGCGCACCTGTTCAATGAGGTATGGTCCCAGCGCATCAGTACCGGCATAGATTGCCTGCCCGCCCTGAATCTGCGCCGCCTCGACGCGCCCGTCCGGTCGAACGACGCGCACTGCGGTCACGGCAGGATCAACCGCCACAGCCAGCGGCTGTCCGGGAGCGATCTGCGAAGAATCCAGACCGCTCCCTGGCGCCAGATATCCGATGATGTTCGAGATCAGCAGCGGAAATGCAACCTGGAGCGGCAGATCGGAGTCCTGCAACGCAAACGCCAGGACAACGATCCGGCGCCCTTCACGTTCCCCTGCCAGCAGCATCGGGCTGCCGTCTCCTTCGACCAGCGTGCGCGCCCATATTCCCGCCTCGAGACGCATTGCGCGCAGCACATTCACTTCACTCACACTGACATTCCGCAGCAGCGGCGGCGCCTGACCTTCGAGTACAATCGGCGCCGGGCGCAGGAGCGGAAAATCGACGACGCCAGTAACGGAAAAGAGGTCGGTCGAGCGCATCGGCGCAATGAACACCAGATTGCCGGTCGGCAGCGTTTCCGGCACAACTCGGTCAAAGATTGTAATCTGCGGCGCAGTGTCGCCAGAAACTGTGGGAGTTGTCGTTTTCGTGGCTGTAATGCCGGGCAATAGCGCGAGCGCCGTTTCGAGAAAGCGATTGCCAGGACCAACAATGCGCACCTCCACGCCAGCGCCCGCTGCGCTTACCGCCCATGCCCGATCATCGGAGGGCAGGAAATCTGCGTTCGGCGCCGGACTGAGACGCGCCTCAGCCACGCGCACCTGGGCAGGAACATCAACTATCACCGTCTGGATAGCGTCTGAGGCGCCGTCGGGACCGAGGTTCAGTTCATATGCGTTGAAAAGCGCACCGTCCAGGTAGAGATCGAGTCGTCGCACGACTGCCGCCGGACCGTAATTGGTCGCCTGCACGAACAGCGTCTGTCCGGCAGGACCTGGTTGCAGCGCCATGGAGCTGATCGCCGCATTCTCGGCGCGTTGCCCGATCGGAAAATAACGCACGGTCGCCGGAACGCGAATATCGGTGGGAATCTCGACATTGCCATCGGAGATAATGGCAACCTCGCTATCCGGTTCGCGCGCCGCGAGGGCTGTGGCGAGCGCCAGCGCCTGCGACAGATCGCTACGACCGCCGACGTTGAGCGTAATCGAGCGAATGGCGTCGTACATCTGGCGGCGATCAGTGGTAGACGCCGCGACCACTTCCATCTGCCCGCCGACGGCGATGATCGTTGCACGCCCGCCTTCAGGCAACTGGTCGACGAGCGTCTGCGCCTGACGCCGCGCCGCTTCGAGTCGCGAAGGAGGAACGTCCGTCGCCGCCATGCTTGCCGAGCGGTCGATAATAATGATCAGGTTTTGTCCGCTGATGCCGGTGGTGAGGAAGAATGGTCGCGCCAGCGCGATTGCCAGCAGCAGCAGGAGGAGCAATTGCAGGAAGAGGAGCCAGTTGCGTCGCAGGCGCTGCCAGGGCGCATTCGCTTCCACATCGCGCACCATGCGCTGCCAGAGGAAGGTCGAGGAGACGCGCCGTTCCTCGCGGCGAAGTTTCAGCAGATACATCGCCACGATCAGCGGACCCACAATCAGCGCACTGAGCAACGCAAGCGGCGTCAACAACGACATACGACACCCGTCATTAGCGAAACACCCCGCGCCGTCGCAGCATCGTCAGAATGAACTCCTCAACCGGCTGCGCCGTATCAACCTGCACATACGTGATGCCGCGCCCATGGCAGAAGCGTTCAATCGCCTCCTGCCATTCACGCAGATGATCCTGGTAGCGTTGCAAGGTCTCCAGATCGGCAGTGATCTCGACTGCCTCGCCCGTCTCAGCGTCCAGCAGGCGGAAATCGCCGTCGAGTTGCGGACGCAGTTCCTGCGGCGCCAGAATGTGGAGCAGCGTGATCTCAAACGGACGCGATCCGAGCGCGCGGAGCGCGTCTTCCCAGCGCGGATCGAGGAGGTCGGAACACAGAATGAGCGGACCGGGATTGATCGCCGTGCGTGCATAGCGTTTACAGGCGTCTGCCAGATCGCCAGCGCCGCCGGGTTGAAGTTTCTGGAGGAACGCAAAGAGCGGCTGCGCGCCTGCCTTGCCGCGCACCCCGCGGAGTTGACCGCCCGCCCCGGCAGCGAATGCCGTCACTGTTACCCGGTCGAGCGTCGAGAGCGCCACATACCCGAATGCCGCCGCCAGGCGGCGGGCGTATGTCAGTTTATGCGGGTCGCCCCAATCCATTGAGGCGCTGTTATCCACGAGCAGATGGACGGTCAACTCCTCTTCAGCCACGAAGAGTTTGAGGAAGAAGCGTTCCATCCGCGCATACAGGTTCCAGTCGATCTGGCGAATATCATCGCCGCGGACGTAGGGGCGAAAATCGGCGAACTCGACTGACGCCCCGCGCCGGGGACTGCGCCGCTCACCCTGGATGTCGCCGACCATCGCGCGCCGCGTCAGCAGCGCCAGGCGATCCAGTTTGCGCAGAAATGCGGAGTCGAACAACGGTTGTGCTGAGGTTGTCGTCATCGAATGCATCTTCCAGAGCGGCGCCAGCAGCAAAGTGAAGCGATAGTTTGGCGTCGCTCACAACGACGCCTGACCTTGCGGTCACTCGGCGCGCACCGACTCAACCACCTGTTTGACGATATCGTCGGGGGAAATCCCTTCCGCCTGCGCCTCAAAATTCAGGATGACCCGGTGGCGCAGGGCGGGCAGCGCCGCCTGGCGCAGATCGGCGAATGCAACGTTGTAGCGTCCATCGAGGAGCGCCATAATCTTGCCTGCCAGAATGAGCGCCTGCATGCCGCGCGGACTGGCGCCATACCGCACATACTGCTTCGTTACCGGAGGTGCGTCCTTATCTTCAGGATGGGTAGCGGTAATCAGGCGCGCTGCGTAAGCGAGGACGTGACTGGCAATCGGGACCGAACGCGCCAGTCGCTGCATCGCCAGGATCGTTGAAGCATTCGCCACCTTGCGCACCTGCGGCATCCGCGCGCCGGTCGTGCGATTGGCGATTTCCACCAGGTCGGCGGCGGTCGGGAAGGGGATGAGAATCTTGAAGAAGAAGCGGTCGAGTTGCGCTTCGGGCAACGGATAGGTGCCCTCCATTTCAAGCGGATTCTGCGTCGCCAGCACGAAGAACGGACTTTCCAGGCGATGGATGGTCTTGGCGACCGTCACCGTATGTTCCTGCATCGCCTCAAGCAGCGCACTCTGCGTCTTTGGCGTCGCGCGGTTGATCTCGTCCGCCAGGATGAGGTTCGCAAAAATTGGACCCGGCTCAAACCGGAATGTTTTGCGACCTGATTCATCCTCGCTGATAAGAGTCGTACCGACAATATCGGCAGGCATAAGGTCGGGCGTAAACTGGATGCGGCTGAAAGAACAATCGATCACATCGGCAAGGGTGCGCACCAGCGTGGTTTTCGCCAGCCCCGGCACCCCTTCGAGGAGTGCGTTTCCTCCTGCCAGCAGTGTAATCACCGTCTGCCGGATCAGTTCTCGCTGCCCGACAATCACTTGTGAGATCTCGGTCTCAATCGCCAGCGCGCGCTGACGAAACTCTTCGGGCGATAGAACGTCCTGCGCCATTTCTGCTGCTGCTGTCATACCATATTCTTTCCTAGAGGCTTATCGTTGCAAAACTCCGCATCATCAAGCCGATCGACACAACGATCAGCACTACCCACGATACCGCTGTTATAGCAAAGACGAAGGCTACGACGCTGGCGGATGGTTTCATCAGGCGTCCGCCAACGATGATCGCCGCGCTGCCAAGCACGACGATCAGCGCAAGCATGCCCGGAAATAGCCACATCATAGGAATCTGACACCTCCTAACTCGAACACGGAGCCAGGAACATCGTGCTCACGGCTCAAGCCGTGAAAAATAGTCGCGCACATAATCTTTCAGGTGCGGCGGAATAGCGCTCTGATCGAGCGCTTCTCCCGCTGCACGCTGATACTCGCGCAACACCTGTTGATAGGGAGTCTGAAGCGGACTCACGCCTCCCGGCGCGTTCAACTGCCCTTGCTGAACCTGCGTCTGCCCGCCTGCGCCTTCCTGCCCCTGAATGCGCTCGACATCACGTGGTTGTCCATCGGGCGTAAAGGGCTGATAGACAAGGTCGCTGCTGCCAGTGCCCGCCTGGTTTCCGGTCGCCGGGCTTTGCTGGTTCCCTTGCATCTGCGAACCCGGCTGACCTTCCTGCCCTGCTTGCTGCCCTGGTTGCTGCCCCTGTTGTTGCTGTCCCTGCTGCTGCTGTCCCTGCTGCTGCCCTTGCAGTTGTCCCTGTTGCTGACCAGACTGCTGTTGTCCCTGCTGCTGCTGCCCCTGCTGCTGCCCTTGCGGTTGTCCCTGCTGCTGCTGCCCCTGCTGCTGCCCTTGCGGTTGTCCCTGCTGCTGCTGCCCCTGTTGCTGCTGTCCTTGCGGTTGCTGCTGTCCCTGTTGCTGCTGTCCTTGCTGTTGCTGCCCGGACTGAGCAATGGACTGGCGTTCTTCCTGGAGTTGGGCAATCGCCTGTTGCGCCGCCTGCTGCGCCGCCTGCTGCTGCTGCGCCTGCTGGACGCTCTGCGCCGCCTGTTCAAGCGCTTGCTGCGCCTGTTGAACATTATTTTGCTGCAAGGCGTCCGCCGCCTGCTGCAACGCCTGCGCCGTCTGCGGCGCGCTCTGTTGCAATTGCTGCGCTTCCTGGCGCAATTGTTCCGCCAGTTGGGCGCGTTCTTCGGCGGTCATGGATTCGATCTGCTGCGCCAGTTGTCGCAGCGCATCCTCAGCCTGTTCCAGCGAGGGACGACTGCTCTGCGGTTGATTCTCAATCGCCTGCAAATTGCGGGCAAGTTGTTCCAGCGCAGCGCGTTGCGCATCTGCATCAGGCGTCAGGCGCTGTTGCAGACGCGCCTCAGTTGTCGAAAGATCGGCGAGCGCCTCTTCACGATTGCCCGGATTCTGCTCGAGACGCTGTTGCAATTCCGCCAGTTCGCGATCCAGCGCTGCGCGTTCCTCAGGGCTGAGACTCTGGTTCTGGGCGATCTCCTGACGCAGTTGCTCGATCTGCGCCACTGCCTGCTGCGTCGCCTCGCGAATGGCGGCCCGCTCTGCCAGAACCTGGTCCTGCGGGTTAGGCAATACGATCAGCGCAACCACGGCAGCCGCCAGCGCCAGCGCGACGATCAGCGGTCGTCGATTGATCTCAAGCGGCACCAGACGCGGCTTGAGGGTTGTGGCAAAGGCATATGCGTCGCGCTGCTGCAATTCGACCAGCGGCGTCCGCTCAGCGCGCTGACTGAGTTCAAGCGCCGTAGCGAGACGCTCACGCGCATCGAGCAACGTGTCGATCCGCTGCGCGACGCGGATCGGCGGTAATGGACGCACCGTCAGATAGCCGCCGACAATCAATATCCACAGCGCTAATGGCGCCAGAGATATCCAGAGCAGCCCGGGGATCGGAAACAGACGACCGGCTATCTGGATAGCCAGTGACGCCAGCGCAGCGATCCACATGGTGCTGCTGGCGAACCAGAGCGTATCGCGCAGACGCAAACGCAGCGCCATCGGGCGCAACCGTTGCTGAAGGTGATTGATTGTAACAGAAGGCGCTGACATCAAGTGGTCGCCTACTCTTCGACGCGGCGCCAGAATGCGCGTTCAGTGATGCGTCGCGTTCCGTTGCCGTCGTCGATGAACTCGATCACCCGTTCACTGATGATCGTTACGACATTTGTTGTCGTGCGAGTCGCTGGCAGTTGGGCAGCAGGCTTTGCGGTATGCGTCGGGGCGGAAGAAAGGGTAACCGGCAGACTCCGCTGTTCGATCCGCCGCGCCAGCCAGGCGATGCCGGCTTCCGCCGCCAGCGCGACGGCGCTGATCGCCACCGCGCGCCCGACATCGCGCCAGCGGGCAGGAATGGATGCCCCCAGACGCGCCAGCGGCTGCTGCGACAGTGGCGCAGGGAGCAGTCGTTCCAGCGCTGCGCCGCATTTCCCACAGAAATGATGATCAAGCGGATTGCCGTGACCGCATTGCGAACAAATGCGCTCTACCATCGGTTGCTCCTCGTTCCGCTTATCGACGCCCTAAGAAGTATAGCATACTTCACCACTGGTTGCCGTGATAATCGTATGAGAGCATCGTCGCAGAACAGACCTGGATGGGGCGGCGTAGCACAAGGGCAGGTCTGAGAACCGCCCTTACGATGCTTGAGATCAGGATAACAATCCAGGCGACAGAGATCACGGCGCCTGCTATCCCCTCACGACTGCACCCGCAATGCCGCATTGACTTGCGAAATACGCCGCCTTGTGGTATCATTCTGCGTGGGCCTCTAGCTCAATCGGTAGAGCAGTTGACTCTTAATCAATTGGTTCAGGGTTCGAGTCCCTGGAGGCCCACCATTTCACGTACAGCCGTTGCAGTGCAACGGCTGTATGTTTTGCGCGTATGAATCACAACTGCCCCGTATCCGTCCAGGTGTCGAGGCGCGCGCGATAGGCAGGATCGTCGTAGCGTGCAGGGTGAAATGCGGCCGCATAGGCAGGCGTTGCTGCGCCGCCGATGTGCGCCGCCAGGATTTCCGCCGCGCCGCACGCCGCCATGATGCCATACCCGGAAAATGCCCCCATTACAAATGATCCTCGTGGTCCTGCAGGACCGATGAGCGGACGATTCTCGCGGGTTTTGGTGTAGTAGCCGCCATCGATCGAGGGGCGCGGTGGACGATCAACGTATGCTTCGAGCCCCGGAATGATGCGCATCAGTCCACGCAGCGTAACCTCGAAAAAGTAGGGCGCTGGCGGCAGAGGGAAGAACTCTTCGACCGGCGCAGCGTCGTATGCCCACAGTGCGATGACCCACGCGCTCCCCGCACCGCCTTCTGGACGGCAATGCGCGCCAGCCGGCAGCTCGCCGAGCAACGCCTGCACCTCCGGCTCATCTGCGAGCATCGCACGTTCCTCATCAGTCCAGGGGAGCGTCTGCGGATCGGCGCAGATCAGCAGCGGCGCATCGCGCGGAATGATGCTGAGATGATCTTCAAATGCAACCTTGAGATGGCGCTCCGAGAAGACCGGCAACTCCACGCCAACCATCCGTCCAACCTGTCGAAGAAATGGTCCAGCGGCATTGACGAACGCGCCTGTGACAATGCGCTGACCGTCGCACTGCACGGCGGAAACCTGTCCATTTGCCACCTCGACCGACTCGACGCGCGCACGCAGAAACCGTGCGCCACGACTGCGCGCCTGCTCCAGCAGAGTCATGCCAAGTTGCTGAGCGCTCAACCACCCGCAGCGGCGCGCATGCAGCGCAGCAGCAGCAGTGTCGGCAATGCAGGGAAAACACTGGCGAAGCGTCGCCTGATCGAGAATCAGATCCGCACCATCGGGCTGACCATCAAATCCGTGGGCAGCGGCGGGTGTGTATGTGTCGGGGCTGACATGGATGCGCAGCGGTCCTGCGCCCAGCGCCGCCGCTGCTTCGCCTGCCTGCCGAAGGAATGCTACTCGCGCCGGATCGGTCGTGACATAGAGATAGCCGCGCCGATTGAGCGCAATGGCGTTATTCGTCTCGCGCGCCAGCGTCTCGAGCAGATCGATGCTGTGGTTCATCAACGCAACCATCGCATCATCGGGACCGGGCCACCAGTTGCGATAGCACTCGCTCGATGCATCGCTGGTGAGCGAGAGAGGCGGACGCTCATCGACCAGCAGCACCGATGCGCCGCGCGCTGTCAACGCCTCGGCAGCAGCGACTCCGGCAATGCCTGCACCACAGATGACGACATCATAACCGGTCACAGCGCCTCCAATACCTTATTCACCGCCTCCGCGACCTCTTCGATCTGCGCCTCGCTCAAATCGGGGCTGACATCAATATGGATGGCGCGACTCAACAGATCGAGCGAGCGCGGGCACATATCGGGCGCATACTCGATGGTGCGCGCCGCCCAACGCCAGGGCCCGCCCTGTTCTGACCAGGTCTTTCGATTCATGATCGGCGCCCAGTAGCAATACACGTGATAATCCTCGACGTCAGGTCGATACAGCGCCATTGCGCCTACTCCCTCGGCGCGCAACGCATCGACCGTCCAGCGTGTGCGTTCAGCGGAGGGGAGCAGCATCACCAGCGCCAGTCCTGCGTCGCCTGCCGGATCGTTGAGGCGACGGAGCATGGCGCCGGACGATGTGACACGATCAGCAATGCGTTCGACGATGGCGGCATAGTTGCGTCGCATGTCCGCCAGTATCCCTTCCAGTTTACCGAGTTGCGCCAGCGCCACTGCAGCCTGGAGTTCGCTCATGCGGAGGTTGATCCCCGGCAGGATCTCGTCGGGCGGAATGTGATGGCGATACCCGCCGACGACATCGTGATACATGATGGCGCGTTTGTACAAGGCATGGCTGTTGGTCAGCACCACACCGCCTTCACCCGACGTGATAATCTTATTGAACTGCAGACTGAAGGCGCCAGCGTCGCCCCACGTCCCAAGGCGTTTCCCGTGAAAACTTGCGCCTGCCGCCTGCGCCACATCTTCAATCAATGCTATGCCACGTCGGTGCGCGATCTCGGTCAGCGCATCCATCCGGCACGGCGAACCGCGCATATGCACTGCCGCAATCGCGCGGGTATGCGGTGTGATCTTGCGTTCCACATCTGCCGTGTCAAGCGTCAGCGACTCATCGATCTCAGCGATCACCGGAACAGCGCCAAGCGCCACAGCCGCCGAGGCAGTTGCAATCCAGGTGTACGCCGGGACGATCACCTCGTCACCTGGTCCGACTCCGAGACTTGCCATGGCGCACATGAGCGCTGCCGTGCCTGACGAGACCGCCAGGGCGTATGCCGCCCCCATGTGAGCAGCAAATTCCTGCTCGAACAGATCGGTCTGCGAGGGACCCGGCGCCGGACCATAGTAGCGGAAGAGGCGCTTGCTCTGCAACACATTCAGCACTGCCCGCTCCTCTTCAACGCCAATGCGCATGCCGCCAGGGAACATCGGTGGCAGCGGCGTCTTCACCGCGCGTTCGCCGCCGTCGATTGCCAGCTTCGAAGACATCGTCGTCCTCCTTGGGTAAGAGTTAGGGGGTTAAGGGTTAGGGGTTAGGGGTTACGAGAACCGAGAACCAAGAACCACCTTGCCTTACTCCTCATACCCTCTCGCCTCGCGCCTCGCGCCTCGTTCGCCTGTCAGCGAATAGGGAAGCGAATAAACGAATGGAAACGAATAAGCGAATGCGCCCCTCATCCCTCTTGCCTCGTTCCCTCTCGTCTCTTGCCTCTTGCCTTTCACCTCGCCCCTCCCGCCTCCCGCCTCTAGCTTCTCGCCTCATGCCTCGTGCCCCTTGCTTCTCGCCTCGTGCCTCGCGCCTCGTGCCTCGTGCCCCTTGCTTCTCGCCTCGTGCCTCGCGCCTCGTGCCTCGTGCCTCGCCTCGCGCCTCGCGCCTCGTGCCTCGTGCCTCGTGCCTCGCCTCGTGCCTCGTGCCTCGTGCCCCGCCTCGCGCCTCGTGCCTCATGCCTCGTGCCTCTCGCCTCCTCATGATGCCCCTGAACACTGAAATGGTCAAGGTCGGCGAAGAGCGCACATTGTGAGGCGGTGCGTGGTATACTCAACATCGTTCCTGCTGACGCAGAGGGGACGGCGGATACGGCGGAGGGCAGGCGTATGAACGCTGATGATATGTTGATCTTTCCCGGCTCAGGGAGTCCGAAATTGACGAAGAACATCTGCGACTACCTTGATGTGACGCCGGGGCAATGCGAGGTTTTGCGCTTTTCCGAAGGCAACCTGTTTGTCCGCATTCTGGAGAATGTGCGCGGACGACACGTCTACATCGTGCAGTCAACGGCGTTTCCGGCGAACGACAATTTCATGGAGCTGCTCTTCTGGATCGACGCTTTCAAACGCGCGAGCGCTGCATCGGTGACGGCAGTGGTGCCCTTTTTCAGTTACGCCAAAGGAGACAAAAAAGACGAACCGCGCGTCTCGATCCGCGCACGAGTCTGTGCCGACGCCATTGAGGCGGCAGGCGCCGATCGCATCGTCGTCATGGATCTGCACGCGCCGCAGATCCAGGGGTTTTTCAAGATTCCCGTGGACGATCTGTATGCGTTGCCAGTGCTCTGCGACCGCATCAAGCAGATGAATCTGGACAATCTCATTGTGGTTGCGCCCGATAGCGGTTTTGCCAAGAAAGCGCGGAAGTATGCGCGGTATCTCGGCGTCTCTATGGCTGTCGGCGACAAGGAGCGCGTCGCGCACGACGAGCATGCTCATATCGTCGAGATTATCGGCGACGTGGAGGGCAAGACGGCGCTGATCGTCGATGATTTCACCATTTCGGCGGGCACGCTCGTCGAGGTTGCCCGGCAATTAGTGGTGCGCGGCGCAAAAGAGGTATACGCCGCTGTGACCCACGGCGTCTTTGCCAGGGGAGCGATGGAGCGACTGGCGGACAGCCCGATCCGACGGTTGTTTGTGACCGACACGGTCGAGACGCAACCGGTGACATTGACGCCGCAAGTCGAAGTGGTGTCGGTAGCGCCGCTGTTTGGCGAGGCTATCCGGCGCATTCACAACCGCGAAAGCATCAGTGTGCTGTTCCCGCGATAGCGACATCGCCCGCCTATGACGCTCTACGTCACCTCACTCGCTTCCGGGAGCAGCGGCAACGTCCTGCTCGTGCGATCCGGCGACGCGGCGCTGCTGGTCGATTGTGGATTGCCATTGCGCACGCTCGAACCGGCGCTGGCGCGCGTTGACATCCATCCTGCGCAGTTGAGCGCCATTCTGCTCACCCACGAGCATGGCGATCACGCGCTGTCCGCCAGTCTGCTGGCGCGGCGCTACGGTATCCCGATTGTCGCCAACCAGGCGACGCTGGCAGCCATCGAGCAGGATCTGTCAGACGTCCCCGTCCAGGAACTGGCGACTGGCGCCGCTGCCGCGATTGCTGGCTTCAGCGTGCGCAGTTTTCCGGTGCCGCACGACGCCGCCGAACCGGTGGGGTACACGATCAGCGCGGGACGGTGGTGTGTTGGCATTGCGACCGATCTGGGGCACTGGAATGATGTGGTTGTGGAAGGTTTGGCGCCAGCGGATCTGGTGGTCATCGAAGCAAACCACGATCAGGAGAAGTTGTGGCGCGCTCCGTATGTGGAGGTCGTGAAGCATCGCATCTATGGTCCGACCGGGCACCTGGACAACGTCGCCGCAGGACGGTTGCTTGCCCGTCTGGGGGCTGATGGACGACGGCGCAGCGCCTGGCTGGCGCACCTCTCACGCGAAGCCAATACGCCGCAGATTGCCGAGCAGGTGGTGCGCGGGGTGCTGGCGCTCGCAGGCGTTCATTACGTCAGCGTGGTCGCGTTGCCGCGCCGCGCGCCGATCCACTGGTCGAGCGACATGCATGGCGAGCAACTGTCCCTCTTCGACTGAAAATGCCTATCTTTTGTTCAGATTGTGTCAATGATGACGCTGCGTTGGAGCGCAATCCAGTCATTTGGTTGTCATATACTCTCTCTTAGTTGCGATTCGTTAACCGGCGTATACTTCGGAGGCTCACTATAATAGCTTCGAGTGAGTCTCCGTCTTCTGCACAAAGAGTTCTGCCGCACCGATCCGCGCCAGAGAGTGAGAGCAGCCGACGTCAGCGTTGACGGACGCGCGTCTGCCAGGACTCGTGCGCCCTGCAACTGCCGCCAGCGTATGCATGAATTGTCAATCGCTCACAGTCTGGTCGAGATCGCCGAAGAAGCGGCGGCGAAGGCAGGCGTCACGCGGGTCACAGCAGTGCATCTTCGTCTGGGGGTCCTGTCGGGAGTGGTGCGCGATGCGCTGCTTTTCGGATTCGAGGTCGCCACTGCCGGAACACGACTGGAAGGTGCGCGGCTGGAGATTGAAGATGTGCCATTGCAGGCGTACTGCGCTGGCTGCGACGCAGTCGTGACGTTGCCCAATCCGCAGCGTTTTCGCTGCCCGCAGTGCGACGAGCCATGCGGACGCATCGTGACAGGACAGGAGATTGAACTGACGGCGCTGGAATATGAGGAAAACGCGCCGGAAGCCACAGCGTCGTGAACATCCGGCGCTGGCATATCGCGAAAGACAACGGCGCCCGTAGCGATAGAGCCGACTGATACGGGGTCTCCCCGAAGGAGGCGCTATGGCGCATCTATCGCTTCGTCCACAACCGCTCGGCATCTTTCCCGCACCCGCAGGGTATCTGGTCATCCCACCCGTCGCTGGCGCCGAAGAGGTATGCTCTGCTCTCCTTGCAGGGCAAACTCCTGACCGTGTGCCTGATGCACTCCGTTTTTACACCATGGCGCTGGCAGACGATCGTCAGGGCGCCTGGCATGCCCTGGCGCGCGACTCCTCGCCGGAAGCGCACTACAACCGCTTTGTGCTGCGCAGCGACCCGGACGTGTATGCACATCTGCGCTGGCAGTTGCGCGGCGACCTGGCTGCTCTGCTTGATCTCGTAGCATATATGGGCGGCATGAGAGACGCGCCGCCTGAGGTGGATGGAGTGAGCGGCGAAATCGCGGCGTGCATTCTTCCGGCGCATGCTGCGCATGCGCTTGCCCGCCAGCAATACGATGTCGCCGTTGCTGCGCTCCAGCGGGCGGTCGAAGAAGTCCGCCACATTTCGCCGTTGTTTGCTGCGCAACTCCTTGATCATCTGGCGACGCTCCACGCCAATATCAGCCAGTCGGCAGCGGCGCTGCAGGCGTTGCGCGATGCCGTCAAACTGACCGGCAGGGGTCGGCGCGTCGACCTGCGCGCGTATCTGACATTGCGGCTGGGGATGTTGTGCCAGGACCTCGCCAACGGGCAGCGAACCTTGCTGATCGAGGCGAATGAGTGGTTCCAGGAAGCGCTGCGCTGCTGCTCAATCGAGCGCTCACCCGACCTCTATGCGCTGGCGCATTACCGGCTGGCGCTGACCATCCTGGCGCTGGCGCCTGCAGGCAACGGTCATCAGGTCTCGCACGAACGGGCAATCCAGTCGTTGCGTGAGTCGCTCCGCGTCTACACCTGCGAAACGCACTACGAGCAGTGGCTCCATGCGCAGGTCACGCTCGCCAACGCACTGCGCCTTTCGTCTGCTGCGTCTCCTGCCGATCATCTGCTTGAAGCGGTACGGTTGTACGACGAGGTGCTGGCGAGCCGCGATCAGGAGTGCGACCCGCTCTGGTATGCGCGCATGCTGGCGAATCAGGGAAACGCGCTGTTCCATCTCGGCGACATCGCCCGCGCCCGCGACTGTCTGATCCGCGCTCGCTCAATCTTCCTCGCCAACCGTGACTATGGCGCTGCGGCGCTGCTCGACGAGGCGCTGGCTGAGATTGAGGGCCGGGGGTTAGGGGTTAAGGGTTAGGGGTTAGGAGTCCTCGGTGCGAGACCGTCACCTCACCCGCCCTCCGGCGTTGCGCCCGGACCGTCGCCCTGACCGGGACATCGACAGATCGCTCGCCATCCGTCGGTGACGGTCACATCTGCTGCGCATCCCGCCCGGCGCCATCACGTCACCTCGCCCGCACTCCAGCGTTGCGCCCGAACCGTCGCCCTGACCGGGACATCGACAGATCGCCCGCCGCCTGAGGGTGACGGTCACATCCGGTGTGCACCGCTGGGCGCCCACCGGTGGACGCCCAGACAACACGCGCCCTCGCATTCGTAGGGGCAGGTCCCCGTACCTGTCCTACCCGGCACGATGCCACGGATGCACCCATCGTGGGCGCCCCTGTTGGCGCCCCTACGACGGCGATACTGCCCACCTTCAACCCCTCTCGCCTCTCGCTCTGGTTGTCATTTTTCCGCCACAGGTGAAGATGCATTAACTGTTATTTTGTGCATGGTATCACTATAATCGAAACCAGCACTCCTTCTCCGCGATACCGGGAGTTGCGCAGCAGCGCTCCGCATCGATTGCCTGTCGTCTGCTGTATTGACATATTGACCCTTCCACGCTGGCGTGCGTCAGCGCCTGTTACCATAAAGTACATTGCTAGAGGGGAGCGCCATGACCTCCACGCTCGATGGTCATCACCGCAACGGCGCGCAGCGCGCCGGAGTCGAGCAGTTGCTTGATCGTCTGAACGAGCCGCGAACGCTCGAGGCGCTGAACCGCCTCCTCGATCACGCCGAGTTGCTGGCGTTCTCCGCAGCGTCGCTCGACGGGCTGGTGCGCCGGAGCGAGGTGATCGTCGAGAATGTGACTTCGACGGTCGCCGAGGTGCGCGAGGCGCTGCCAGCGGCGCCGGAGATCGACACGGCGGCGCTGACGCGCCTGCTCCACGATCTGCCCCGCCTGCTCGAATTGACCAGCCGCCTCACGGCGCTGACGGCGACCCCGGAGTTCGAGGCGCTGTTGAACCTGCTCAGCAACCCGTCGACTATGACCTCGCTCCAGCGCCTGTTGCAGCATGCCGAGTTGCTCGCCTATCTGGTCGAAGCGATCGATGCACTCATTCGCCGCAGCGATACGATCGTCGAAAGCATCAACGTCCTGTTGCGCGATGTTGCCGCCGGTACGCCGGGCGCCAGCGAAAGCCTGCTGACCCTGATCGAAATGCTCCACCGCCACCGCGACTATGTGCCGCGTCTGATTGCCGTGGTGCCGCAGTTCACCGAACTGGTGGAGCAGATCGGTCCCTTCGTCGCCTCCGAAGAATTCCGCACCCTGCTGACCTCCGGCGTCTTCGATCCCGATACGGTCACGCTGGTTGGGCGCGCTGGCGATGCGTTCGTTGCCACCTATAATGAGGATCGTCAGGCACAGCGGCGTCTGGGACCGATTGGTCTCGTCCGTGCGCTCTACGATCCGGATGTTCAGCGCATTGCCGCGCTGCTGGTCGATTTCGCCCGGCG
>JANWXL010000536.1 GCA_025055265.1 Roseiflexus sp. | reverse complement strand
AAAAGCGCATCCTTTGCGCTGTTCGCCGCGCTCTTCGCAGCTTCGCGGTGAGATCATGGTTTTTTCAGTGAAGTCACGAGTGCTTCTCATCCAGTGACCGTCACCTCACGCGTGGACACGTTCGCACTTTTTCGCTTCTCCACTCGCACAGCCTGGGCGCTGGCGCTGGCCGTGTTCGCGCTGGTGGCCGGTTCGTGGCTGGCGCTCACGCCGCCCGGCCTTCTCGGCAAAGCGGACGCCATCGGCTACGCGATTTGTCACCGCATTGACTTGCGTTCGTTCCACCTCGGCGACCGGCCGCTGCCACTGTGCGCGCGCTGCACGGGCATTTATCTGGGCGCGCTGTTCGGCATGGGAACGCTGGCGGCGCTGGGCGGGACGCGCGCCGGCGGCCTGCCGCGCCGGCCTATCCTGCTCGTTCTGCTGAGCTTCATCGGCCTGATGGGCCTGGACGGCGCGAACTCCTACCTGACGCTGCTCGGCCTGCCGCACCTGTACGAGCCGCAGAACTGGATGCGCCTGCTGACCGGCACGTTCAACGGTCTGGCGCTGGGCGCGCTGCTCTATCCGGCCTTCAACCAGACGCTCTGGCGCGACTGGCAACCGCAGCCGGTGCTCAGCCGCTGGCGCGAGCTGGGCCTGCTGGTCGCGGTCGGGCTGCTCCTCGTCGCGCTTGTGCTAACGGAGAACGAGGTCGTGCTTTACCCGCTGGCGCTGCTGAGCGCGCTGGGTGTGGTGGTGCTGCTGGCGATGTTGTACACGGTGGGCGTACTGGTGGTCGCGCGGCGTGAGAACGGCGCTGCGAACTGGCAGACGGCACTGCTGCCGATTTTCATCGGCTTGACGCTGGCGCTGGCGCAGATTGCAGTGGTTGATGCAGGCCGCTTCTGGTTATTCGGGACGTGGAGCGGTTTCCCGGTCCCGCGCTGATTTTCAAGTATCATTGCACGCAGACCTTCCACAGGAGACTTATCTATGACCGACTCCCTCAACGCGCCACCATCGAGCAATCGCAACCGGAACCTGATTATCGGCGTCATCGCCGGCATCATCGTGCTGTGCTGTTGCTGCTCCATCGTCGTTTCGCTGCCGGTGCTGTGGTACTGCGGCGATTGGCTGGTGGGCGCGGCCCCGGGCTGTCAATTCCCCTGAACCTTTCGCGTTGAACCGGCCCCTCTGGTGACAGAGGGGCTTTTCATTCGTCGCCGTCTCCGCTCTCACGCCGGCCGTCTCTCAACGTGAATGAAGAGAACGGCCCGGAGCGTTGCCCGGCCAGCGTCAGCAGCTCGGTCAGCGCAGAGCAGGCAGCCTTGCGCTCGTCCTCGCTCAAGGGCAGGGCGTCGAATTCTTCTTCGTCCAGCACAAGCGTCGTCCCATCGGCGCCCACCCACACGTCCAGCGCCAAATCTTCGTGCACGATTTCGGAGTCTGCGAAGCGGGCCGGGCGCGTGAGGTTGCAGTACCAGCCGCGCAGCGCGTCCGAGCCGGCGGCGTGTATCTCGAAGACGTTGTACCAGCGGTCGTTATAGAAGTGCTCGATGAAGCGGTCGCCGCGCTCGAGGACGGCATAGCCCAGGTCGAGCCGGTCGTAGCGGTTGAAGAACGCTTCCAGTGTGATTGAGTTAGGCGTGCGCGCCAGGACGCGGCCCGTCCAGCGGTAGGTCTCCTCGCCGGCGGCGTTGAGTTTGTGGACGACGACTTCGCTCATCACTAGGGGGAGCATAGCATAGACGGCATGTGGGCGCGAAGGGCAATTTCGGACTCCACGAAGGAACACGAAGGAACACGAATGCGCACGAATGGGTGTGAGGGAACACGAATGGGGGCGAATGTACACGAATGGGGGCAGAGGAACGCGAATGAGCACGAATAGAGACGAATGCGCACGAATGGGTATGAGGGAACACGAAGGAACACGAATGGGGGCGAAGAAACACGAATGAGCACGAATAGAGACGAAGGAACACGAATGGGGGCGAATGAAGACAAATCCTTTGCGCTCTGCGCCGCGCTCTTCGCGGCTTCGCGGTGCGATCAAACAGCGTCAGACATCGATCCCCAGCGCTTGCAGCAGCTCGGCCACGTGCGCGCCGAACTCGGGCGTGGCAATCAGCCCCTGACGGCGCGGGCGCGGCAGGCTCACCGCCAGCTCCTTCACCACGCGCGCCGGCCGCGCGCTCAGCACAATCACCCGGTCGCTGAGATAAACGGCCTCTTCCACGTCGTGCGTGATGAAGAGCATGGTCTGGCGCAGCTGCGTCCACAGGCCGAGCAGCCAGTCCTGCAATTCGCGGCGCGTCAACGCATCCAGCGCGCCGAACGGCTCGTCGAGCAGCAGCACGTCGCGCTCGGTCAACACGGTGCGCAGCAGGGCTGCGCGCTGGCGCATCCCGCCGGAGAGCGCCGCAGGGTAGGCGTCGGCAAAGGCCGCCAGCCCGAAGAGCGGCAGCCGCTCGCGGGCGCGGGCGCGGGCCTCGGCGCGCGGCACGCCGCGCACCTCCTGCGGCAGGATGACGTTGTCCAGCACGGTGCGCCACGGCAACAGCAGGTCGCGCTGCGGCATGTAGCCCACCCGGCCCGGCCGCGCCGGTTCGCCGTCCACGCGAATCTCGCCGGCGTCCGGCTCCAGCAGGCCGACAATCAGGTTGAGCACCGTGCTCTTGCCGCTGCCCGACGGCCCGATGAGGGTAACGAACTCGCCCGGCTGCACGCTGAAGGAGACGTCCGCCAGCGCAGGCACGGTCAGGCCGTTGCCGTGAAAGGTCTTAGCGACGCCGCGCAGCTCGAGCTTGGGGGTCATTGGGGCAACGGATGGAACGGATGAAACGGATGAAACGGATGGAGCGGATGAAAAGGATGAAACGGATGAGACGGATGAAACGGATTGAGGAGGTATCCGTTCAATCCGTTTCATCCATCGCAGGTTAGGGCAGGAACTCGTTGGTGAAGGCGGCCTGCGCGTCAATCGGCTCGTTAAGCACGCCGTTCTCGGCCAGCCATTTGGAGTAGTTCTCCCACACGCTCAGCTTTTGCTCGCCCCAGCGCGGCGCGTTGCCTTTGTAGCGCGGCGAGAGCCAGGCCTGACTGGCGCGCACAAGCTTCTCGTCCAATTCCGGCGCGGCCCGGAGCAGGATGCTCGCCGCCTCATCCGGGTTCTCGATGGCGAAGGTGTAGCCGCGCGAGACCGCGCCGACGAAGGCGCGCACCACTTCCGGCCGCTCCTTGATGGTTCGCTCGCTGGTGATGAGGATGGGCGTGTAGTAATCGGGGATGCAGTCGAACCACTCGGACATCATCTCGATGTTCAGCGCGATCCCCTGCTGCTCCGCCTGGATGCCCTGCCAGCCGTAGAAAATCCACGCCAGGTCAATCTGCTTCTCGCTGAGCAGCGCCAGCGGGTCGCTGAAGCCGGTGTTGATGACCTGCAACTGGCTGAAGTCGCCGCCGGCGCATTCCATCAGCGCAATCAGCGTCGGCGCTTCGAAGGGGGTGCCGTAGGAGCCGTAACGCAGACCGCCCCAGTCGGCGGGCGAGTCGGCGCCCTGCTCGGCGCGGCTGGCGAAGCCGGAGGTGTTGCTCTGGATGATGGCCGCCAGCGAGACGAGCGGCGCGCGCTCATCGCCGCGGGCCAGCGTAATCTGCTCCTGAAAGCTCACGCCGAAGTCCGCCGCCCCGCCGGTCACCGCCTGCTCGGCCAGCACCTCGCCCGGCTGGATGATCTCCACCTGCAGGCCGGCCTCGGTGAAGTAGCCTTTCTCTTGTGCTACGAAGAAGCCGGTGTGATTGGTGTTGGGGACCCAGTCGAGCATGAGCTTGACCGGCGTCAGCGGGGCGCGGGTGGGGGTGGGCGTCACGCCCGTGCACGCCGCGAGAGCCAGCGCGATGCCGAGGCTGAATGAAAGGATAGGTCGTGTCCACATATCGGTTTCCTCCAGTGCTGCGGATGGCAGCTATACCTTGACGGCGTTCAAAACCACGAAAGCGCCTGCGCCGTAACCGTCGCGCACGTCGAACGAAGGCGCGGCGTAGCCGGCCTGCACCTGCGTGGTCGTGACGGTTTCACGCGGCGCGCCGGTGAGCGTCTGCTTTGCGTGCAACTCGGCGAAACCCGCCTGTTGCAGGAGCGCAATTAGTTCGGCGCTGCTGTGAAAGCGCGCCTCTCGATAAAACGGGTCGGCGTCCTTTTGCGCTTCATATTCCCGACCCAGCGGGCTGTCCTTGTCCACGAGGCCCACGCTCACGCTCCCGCCCGGCCTAAGCACGCGGTGCAGCTCGCGGAGCAGGGCCAGCACGTCCGGCACGAAGGGGTCTACCGTGATGAGCAGGGCAAAGTCGAACCGGCCTGCGGGGAAGGGGAGATGCTCGCCCACGGCCTGACACACGCAGACGCCGCGCCGGCGGGCGAGCTGCAACATGCCGCGCGCCGGGTCAACGCCGAACCGAACGCCGAGCGGCGCGGCAAAGCGCCCGCTGCCCACGCCCACTTCGAGGCCTATGCCTGAGGCCGTGCCGAGGGCGGCGCGGAGCGCGGCGACCTCCGCCTGATAGACGAAGGCATTGTCGTCGAACCAGCGGTCATATTCGAGCGCGCGCTCATCGAAGACGCTGTGCATGGCTCAGTAAATGCCTGCCTCCTCCCAGTGCTGCGCGCGCTGGGCGGAGTAATACCAAGGCAGGGCGGCGCGTTCGATGCCGTACACCAGCACGTACAGGCCGATGCTTAGGACGGCGGTCGCGGCGATGGCAACAAACACTTGGTCGGTGGCCAGCGCGTTCTTCGAACGCAGCAGATAGACGCCCAGGCCCTCAGAGCCGCCCACCCACTCGCCGATGGTCGCGCCGATGATGCTGTACGTTGCGGCCACGCGCAGACCGGAGAAGAAGGCCGGCAGCGCCGACGGCAGCCGCACCAGCCGCCAGACCTGTGCCCGCGTCGCACCCATCGCCCGCAGCAGCGCCACATGGTCGGGGTCGGCGGAGGCCAGGCCGTCGGCGGTGTTGATGGCGAGCGGGAAGAAGCAAATCAGGATGACGATGAGCACCTTGGGCAGCAGCCCGAAGCCGAACCAGATGATGAGCAGCGGCGCGATGGCCAGGATGGGCACGGTCTGCGAGGCGACCAGGATGGGG
>JANWXL010000496.1 GCA_025055265.1 Roseiflexus sp. | reverse complement strand
CACCAGGTGAACCGGCACTGCGCCGACCGGATCATCGATCTTGAGCGACTCCATCCACTTCATCGAGATGACGTAGAGCGGACCGGCGACCAGACCAACGATGACCGCATCGAGCGGGCGCATGTATGCACAGCCTGCTGTAATTGCCACCAGACCAGAGAGCACGCCGTTGAGCGTCGCGCCGAGCTCCGGTTTGCCGCTCTTGATCCAGCTGGCGATCATGGCGCCCACAGCGCCAGCCGCTGCGGCCAGCGTGGTTGTAACTGCGACCAGCGCGATTGCGTCAGCATCACCCTGCGACTTGAACATCAGTTGACTGCCGGGGTTGAAGCCATACCAGCCGAGCCAGAGGATGAAGACACCAAGACCGGCGAGCGCCGCGCTGTGACCGGGAATCTCGCGCGGCTTGCCATCGGGACCGTAGCGTCCCATACGCGGACCAAGCAGCCAGGCGCCCATCAATGCCGCCCAACCGCCGACACTGTGAACGACTGTCGAACCAGCAAAGTCGGTGAAGCCCCAGTCACCTGTGGTGGTCGGATCATAGTCGTTGAGCCAGCCAGACCCGCTCCACACCCAGTGAACGACGACCGGATAGATGAGCGCCGAAATGACAACGCTGTAGATCAGGTAGGCGCTGAACTTCGTGCGTTCCGCCATCGCACCGGAGACGATCGTCGCCGCTGTTCCGGCGAACACGACCTGGAACAGCCACATAGCAAGGGTCGGCACGCTTCCTGCCTCGCGCACGTCACCCAGGAAGAATTGATCAGACCCGAAGAAACCGCCAACGCTGGCACCGTATGCAATTCCCCAACCGACCATCCAGAACACCAGTGCGCCCGCGCAGAAGTCCATCAGGTTCTTGAACATGATGTTGATCATGTTCTTGGACTGAGTGGAACCCGCCTCAACGAGCGCAAAGCCCGCCTGCATGAAGAACACCAGGAATGCCGTAATCAACAGCCACATCGTGTCGGTGACCACGCCCATTTCCGCGATTGCGGGATCGATCTCCTGGGCAAAGGATGTTCCGGTTGTGCCGATCAAGAGACCGGCGAGCGCGCCGATGACGAGCATGAGTTTTGTTCGTCGCCTGACCATACGTTCCCTTTCTCCTGTGTGATGGGATCTATCTCACGCTGCTTCGCCGATGCCGAACGCAAAACAATCCTGCGGCGCGCGCGGGCGCAGGATGCTGCTTCTTTGCACCGGATTAAGCGCGTGGGCTTTGCGATATGCTGAAGAGTACGACAGAAACGGCGTGAAGGCTACGTCCAGTTCGTATGAAATATCCGGTTTCGATTTTGTTCATTTTATACAACCTGTTCGTATATGAGGTTTTGTAATGGAATAACGTATTGTATAAAAGAGCCAGCAGGTATAGACGGTGCATTGCACCGTCTGTACCTGCCGGCAATGTCTGTGCCCGCTGGCAACGTCTGTGCCAGCCGGGCATAGGCGAACCAGCGGCGAAATGCCTTATGCGTCGAAGTACATAAAGAACTCGTAGGGGTGCGGTCGGATCGCCACCTGGATCAACTCGCGCGAACGCTTGTAATCCAGGTAGGTCTCGATCACGTCTGGCGTGAAGACGCCACCTTCGAGCAGGAAGGCATGGTCGGCTTCAAGCGCATCGAGCGACTCCGCCAGCGAGCCCGGAGTTCCTCGGATGTGCGCTTTCTCTTCGGGGGACAGTTCGTAGATATCGACATCCAGCGGCGGCGGCGGCTCGATCCGCTTCTTGATGCCGTCGATGCCCGCCATGAGCATTGCTGCAAACGCCAGGTACGGGTTGCACGTCGGATCAGGCGCGCGGAATTCAATACGACGCGCTTTCGGCGAGTCCGAGTAGGTCGGGATGCGGATCGCCGCTGAACGGTTGCGCTGCGAGTAGACCAGGTTGATCGGCGCCTCGAACCCGGGCACCAGGCGACGATAGGAGTTTGTCGTTGGCGCACAGATCGCCAGCAACGCCGGGGCGTGGGTCAGAATGCCGCCGATGTACCAGCGCGCCGTGTCCGACAGGAGCGCGTATCCCTTCGGGTCATAGAAGAGCGGCTGACCTTCCTTCCAGAGGCTCTGATGGCAGTGCATGCCGCTGCCATTATCGCCGAAGAGCGGCTTGGGCATGAAGGTGGCGGTCAGACCGAACTCGCGTGCGGTATTCTTAACGATGTACTTGTATTTGATGAGTTTGTCTGCCATGCGCAGCAGCGTGTCGAAGCGCATGTCGATCTCGCACTGACCAGCGGTGGCGACTTCGTGGTGATGCACCTCAACTTCGATCCCTGCGGCGATCATGTTGAGCGTGATCTGCGAGCGGACATCCTGGAGCGTATCAAGCGGCGGGCAGGGGAAGTAGCCCTCTTTGTAGCGCGGACGGTACGCCAGATTCTTGCCATGCCGGTCGGCGCCGCTATTCCAGATGCCCTCGTCGCTGTCGAGGAAGTAGTAACCGAAGTGGCTCCCCTGATCAAAACGCACATCATTGAACAGGAAAAACTCAGCTTCTGGTCCGAAATAGGCGGTGTCGGCGATGCCGGTGCTGCGCAGATACTCTTCCGCCTTCTTGGCGATGAAGCGCGGGTCGCGCGTGTAATTCTCGCCAGTGATGGGGTCGCGAATGTCGCAGATTAGCGCCAGCGTTGGAATTTTCAGCATCGGGTCGATGAATGCGGTGTCCGGATCGGGAACGACCAGCATGTCGCTCTCGTTGATCGCCTGGAAACCGCGGATCGATGATCCGTCAAAGCCGATGCCATTTACAAAATCATCTTCTGTCAGTGCGCTGGCAGGCAGTGAAAAGTGTTGCCAGGTGCCCGGGATGTCGGTGAAGCGGACATCCACCATCTTGATGTCATGCTCCTTGATCATCGCCAGGACGTCTTTTGGTGTCATTCCCATTGAGGTGTCCTCCCGAAATGTCGTGCGCCATGTCGTGGACAACGCTTAAGCGCAGATGACAGGCATGGTCATCCGCGCTGCTTCGTTGCATGACATGTGCCGGAAACGTTCAATACTCCGATTATAGAGGGCGATAATTGTTTGCGGTAGGGCGACTCGGTACGAAGATTGGCGGGAGTGGTTTGGATGGAATAACTAAATTAGGGGTTAAGGGTTAGGGGTTATGAGAACTGAGAACCAAGAACTGAGATCCAGGAGCCGAGAACTGAGAAGCGGGGACCAGGAACCGAGAATATAGTTTATCCCTGCGTACTCTTTACGCATTGCCTTCTCAATTCCTTCGACGGAGTTCGTTCATGTATCATGGCGCTGACGTCCTGGCTGACAGTCTTGTGAAAGATACCGATATGTGCGTTTCCTTTTTTCATCGCATACGAGCATCTCTCCTCCTGATTCTGCTTCTGTCCGGTTCACTAATCTTCCCCGTCGCATCGGGGCAGGCAGAGTCTGCTGACAGCGTGCGGGTGATTGTCGTCCTGCGCGCGCCGGCGGCGACCCACCAGGGTGGTTCGGCGCTCCCCGGATTGGCGCAGGCGCAGGATCATGTCGTTGCAACCGCTGCCGCTGGCGCGCGCGAGGTTGCCCGTTTGCATACGCTGCCGATGGTGGTGCTGGAAGCGCCGCGCGCAGCCATCGAGCGCCTGGAGAGGCATCCGCAGGTCGCCTACGTTGCGGAAGATATGCTGGCAGCGCCGCATTTGATCGGCAGCGTTGCGCTGATCAACGCCACGATGGCGCACCAGGAGTCCACCGGCGCTGGCGTGGCGATCGCCGTTCTCGATACAGGCGTTGAGGCCGGGCATCCATTCCTCGGCGGGCGCGTGATCGCTGAGGCGTGCTTCTCAACGAACAATCCGGGCGATGGCGCGACGTCCTTCTGCCCCGGCGGATCAACTGAAGTCGTTGGTCCTGGCGCTGCGGCGCCCTGCACGGTTGCAGGGTGCGACCACGGTACGCACGTTGCCGGGATCGCCGCCGGGAATGGCGGCGTTGCGCCGGGTGCGTCAATCATTGCAGTCCAGATCTTCTCACGGGTGACTGCCAGATGTTCCGAATTCGGGCAACCCTCGCCATGCGCGTTAAGCTATGTCTCTGATCAGTTGCGTGCGCTTGACTGGCTGGCGTCGACATATTTCAACCCGCCGCTGGCGGTGGTCAATGTGAGCCTGGGTGCGGGCGCGTTCAGCAGTGTTGCTGCGTGTGAAAGCAACTCGAACGGCGCCGTCCTGAAATCTGCCATCGCCGCGCTGCGCGTCCGGGGGATCATCACCGTCGCATCGTCGGGTAATGGCGGCGCCGCCAATGCCCTCAGCCTTCCAGCATGCCTGTCGAATGTCGTCAGCGTCGGCGCCACTACCAAGACGACGCCGGAGCAGGTCGCTTCGTTCTCGAATAGCGCGCCGTTCCTGACGCTGCTGGCGCCAGGGGTTGCGATCACCTCCTCCGTGCCAGGGGGCGGATCTGCTGCCAAATCGGGAACGTCGATGGCGGCGCCGCACGTGGCCGGGGCGCTGGCGATCCTGCGCAGCGCCCGTCCTGGCTATACGCCGGACGCCTATGTGTCAGCGCTCGTCAGCACCGGCCAACCGATGACGGATACGCGGAATGGGTTGACCAAACCGCGCATCAATGTGTTTGCCGCCGTCAATGCGCTGGCGCCGCTCACGCCTCGGGCATTCCTGCCGGTTGTTGTGCGGTAGCTGGCTTGAAGCGGCCTTACTCGAGTTGATACAAAGGCGCAAGGCGTTTTTGGATGAGTGTGCTGCGCTGGCATAGGACGCGTTCTTCAAACTTCATTCCCCTGCCTCGCGGAAGGAGAGTTTGCCGGACGTGACGCATGGACAATGGTTGCGACATGGCGTATGCTAGTGCGCACGCTGTAGTCTTCCGCAAAATAGTGGTTGCGTCTCGCAACCGTTATCTTACATTACGACCGGGAGAAAACGATGCACACCCAATGGGCCGCTGTCGATGCCTATATCAATGATCTGTTTCCGTCCGATCCGGTGCTCGACGCTGTGCTCCACGCAACGCGCGACGCCGGGATGCCGCAGATCAATGTCTCGCCGGTGCAGGGACGGTTGCTGCACGTTCTGGCGCTGGCGTGCAATGCGCGCAACATCCTGGAAATCGGAACGCTGGCGGGCTATAGCGCAATCTGGATGGCGCGCGCGCTGCCTGCCGATGGCAGGCTGATTACGCTGGAAGCTGACCCGAAGCACGCTGATGTGGCGCGCGCCAACCTCGCACGCGCCGGTCTTGCCGAGCGGGTGGAGGTGCGTCTGGGCATGGCGCTGGCCGTCCTGCCGCAGCTTGCTGCCGAAGGATCGGGACCGTTTGACCTGATCTTCATCGACGCCGACAAGGAAAATCTGACGGTGTACTTCGATTGGGCGGTGCGCCTGGCGCGTCCCAGCGGCCTGATCATCGTCGATAATGTGATCCGTGGCGGCGAGGTGCTGAATGATTCGAGCAGCGACGCCGGGTTGCAGGGTGTGCGCCGCTTCAACGAGGCGCTCGCCGCTGACTCGCGGGTGACGGCAACGATCCTGCAAATGGTCGGGAGCAAGGGGTATGATGGGATGGCGCTGGCGGTGGTGAAGGGATGAGAACTGAGAACCGAGAACCAAGAACCGGGAATCAAGAACCGAGAACCAAGAACTGATCTGTCCGAATCCGTCTCGATCCGTGTGTATCCGTGTGCTATCACAAACCATACTCAGATGACTTCCATGTACGATATTCTCTTCGAACCGGTGCGAATCGGACCGGTGACCGCGCCGAATCGGTTTTATCAGGTTCCGCACTGCAACGGCATGGGATACCGCATGCCGCGTGCGCTGGCGGAGATGCGCCGCGTCAAAGCCGAAGGCGGCTGGGGCGTGGTCTGCACGGAAGAGGTCGAGATCCATCACTCGAGCGATGTTGCACCGTTCTTCGAGGGGCGTTTGTGGAGCGACGATGATATCCCGGCGCTGGCGTTGATGGCAGACGCTGTGCATCGTTATGGTGCGCTGGCGGGGATTGAGCTGACCCACAACGGTCAGAATGCGCTCAACTATTACTCGCGCGCCGCGTCGCTCGGTCCGCGCTCGATTGGATTGATGGGAGGCACAGGCTTCGAGCCGGGGCAATGCCGCCGGATAGATCGCGAGGATATTCGGAATCTGCGCCGCTGGCATCGGAATGCGGCGCTGCGCGCAAAACGCGCTGGCTTCGACATTATCTACTGCTACGCCGGGCATGGATTGAGCCTGGCGATGCACTTTCTGCTGCGCCGCTTCAATGACCGTACTGATGAGTATGGCGGAAGCCTGACTAATCGAGTGCGTCTCTTCCGCGAGTTGATCGAAGACACGAAGGAAGCGGTTGGCGACCGCTGCGCGGTTGCGGTGCGTCTGGCAGTCGATGAATTGATCGGCGATGAAGGTCTGACCAGCCAGGGCGAGGCGTATGAGATTGTTGCAATGCTGGCGGAACTCCCCGATCTGTGGGATGTCAATATCTCCGACTGGAGCAACGATTCGGCATCGTCGCGCTTTGAGAAGGAAGGGTTTCAGGAGCCGTACATCGCCTTTGTCAAACGATTGACAAGCAAACCGGTGGTTGGCGTCGGACGCTATACCTCGCCGGAGTCGATGGTCTCGGCGGTGCGGCGCGGGATTCTTGATTTTATCGGCTCGGCGCGCCCCTCTATCGCCGATCCATTTCTGCCGAACAAGATTCGGGAAGGGCGCATCGCGGACATTCGCGAGTGTATCGGGTGCAACATCTGTGTCGCCAGCGACAACAGGTGCATACCAATTCGCTGCACCCAGAATCCCACGATGGGGGAGGAATGGCGCCGCGGGTGGCATCCCGAGACGATTGCGCCAAAGCGCAGCGACGCAGAAATCCTGGTCATCGGCGCGGGTCCTGCCGGGCTGGAGTGCGCCAGAGCGCTCGGTCAGCGCGGCTATCGGGTGACGCTGGTCGAGGCGCGGCGTGAACCGGGCGGACGGGTGGCGCGCGAGGCGCGGCTGCCCGGATTGAGCGAGTGGCGGCGCGTGATCGATTGGCGCCTGACGCAGATTGCCCAGATGCCCCACGTGCAATTGCTGCCGGGGAACCCGATGACCGCCGCCGACGTTCTGGCGAGCGGGTATGAGCACGTGATCATCGCCACCGGCGCAGTCTGGCGGCGCGACGGCATGGGACGCACGCTGCACGCTCCCGTCCCCGGCTGGGATCTGCCGCATGTCTTCACGCCCGATGACATTATGGACGGACGCCTGCCGGAAGGTCGCGTCGTGATCTATGATGATGATCACTACTACATGGGAGGTGTGCTGGCGGAACTGCTGGCGCGCCGGGGATGCAGCGTCGTATTGTGCACGCCGGCGCCGCTGGCGTCGCACTGGTCGCAGTTCACGCTCGAACAGAAGCGCGTCGAGCGCCGTCTGCATGACCTCAGCGTTGCCATCCAGACGCGCAGCGCGCTCAGCGCTATTCATGCCGGCGCTGTAACGGTGCGCAACATCGTCACACATCGCACGACCGACCTGGCGTGTGATGCTGTGGTGATCGTCGCTGATCGCGCGCCGCGCGACGAACTGGCGACTGACCTGGCGCCAGCGCGCGCCGACGGTCGCCTCCGCACGCTGCGGGTCATCGGCGATGCCGAAGCGCCGCACATTATTGCGCAGGCGGTCTTCGCCGGGCACCTGGCGGCGCGCGAATTCGACGAGACGACAGATGGCGATGCGCCGCCGTTTGCGCGAGAAATGGCGCTGCCTGAGTCGCCTCGCGCTGTCAGCGAATAAGCGAATGGG
>JANWXL010000159.1 GCA_025055265.1 Roseiflexus sp. | reverse complement strand
GTCTCTTTTCGGTGAAGAACCGGATTTGTTGGAAACAGGTTTCCAGCTATCTAGTGCTACCCCGAATAATGTCTCTTTTCGGTGAAGAACCGGATTTGTTGGAAACAAGGTGACGAATAGATCCTTCTTCGTCACCTTCTTCTGTCTCTTTTCGGTGAAGAACCGGATTTGTTGGAAACACCAGCTTGCGCTGGTCTTTGCTGGGGGTTTAGTACAAGTCTCTTTTCGGTGAAGAACCGGATTTGTTGGAAACTCGTGTCCCCAACCGGCCTGTACCTGCCCGATGGGTCTCTTTTCGGTGAAGAACCGGATTTGTTGGAAACTCAATCTCTGCCAATCGCTGCCAATCTCTGCTGCTCGTCTCTTTTCGGTGAAGAACCGGATTTGTTGGAAACTTCATCAAATTTGCATTCGTGATTTTCATCTGTTTGTCTCTTTTCGGTGAAGAACCGGATTTGTTGGAAACCCTGAATAGCTTGGTCTAGACCTCCGGCGGGGGTCTTGTCTCTTTTCGGTGAAGAACCGGATTTGTTGGAAACCCTTCCCATCCGCCTGCACTCCGACTGCGAAGCCTACGTCTCTTTTCGGTGAAGAACCGGATTTGTTGGAAACCTGCTCGTACTCAGCGTGGAAGTCCACGCTGAGCACAGCGGTCTCTTTTCGGTGAAGAACCGGATTTGTTGGAAACACTCCGGGCACTGGTGGCCACCACCCTGGTCACCACGTCTCTTTTCGGTGAAGAACCGGATTTGTTGGAAACGGGCCGACATTACCAAGCTGGCGATGGTGTACCTGGTCTCTTTTCGGTGAAGAACCGGATTTGTTGGAAACACATGTATGTCGGGATTGTCCGGTGCCACGCAGCACCGTCTCTTTTCGGTGAAGAACCGGATTTGTTGGAAACGCCCCGAGCTGGTCCGCGTGGGCGAAGTCGATGAACTTGGTCTCTTTTCGGTGAAGAACCGGATTTGTTGGAAACCCGCCCCCAGGAGGCCCACCACACCCTGACCTTGGTGTCTCTTTTCGGTGAAGAACCGGATTTGTTGGAAACGGGACTCCTTCGATTTGCCCCACCAGCTCCAAAACGGTCTCTTTTCGGTGAAGAACCGGATTTGTTGGAAACACAGGGCTGAACCCAAACCGCCCCTACCGAAGTGAGTAGGTCTCTTTTCGGTGAAGAACCGGATTTGTTGGAAACGTAATCTGGGGTTGATAGTCTTCCGGGCAGGCGAGGTCTCTTTTCGGTGAAGAACCGGATTTGTTGGAAACAGGTATTCCGCATCCGGGGCTATTCCCGGATGCGGAGTCTCTTTTCGGTGAAGAACCGGATTTGTTGGAAACCAAAGCCAAGTTGCGGCTACCGAAAGGAGTAGGTAGTCTCTTTTCGGTGAAGAACCGGATTTGTTGGAAACGTAGAGCCACCCTTTCTGGGCGGCTTCTACATCCTCGTCTCTTTTCGGTGAAGAACCGGATTTGTTGGAAACAAACGAACTGCCGTGTTTGGATTTTTCATTGTCTAGTCTCTTTTCGGTGAAGAACCGGATTTGTTGGAAACGTCGAGGGCCTGGGCCGCGGGCGGGTCAAAGGGATTCGTCTCTTTTCGGTGAAGAACCGGATTTGTTGGAAACTTTCCAGCTCGAGGGCGGCAGCGGCGAATATCATATCTGTCTCTTTTCGGTGAAGAACCGGATTTGTTGGAAACGAGGTGGCCAAGAGCCACCGCATCCGGAACTATTCCCGGTCTCTTTTCGGTGAAGAACCGGATTTGTTGGAAACACCACTTGCACCCGCATTTTGGTGCCCACCCCCTTAAGTCTCTTTTCGGTGAAGAACCGGATTTGTTGGAAACTCCATCGAACAGACCATCTACAAGGGCAACGGCCGCGTCTCTTTTCGGTGAAGAACCGGATTTGTTGGAAACTTCTATTCGCTCCAACTGGAAGAAGGGGCAGTTTTGTCTCTTTTCGGTGAAGAACCGGATTTGTTGGAAACCAAGACCGCCCGCGTGGACGAGAAAGAAATCACCTACCGTCTCTTTTCGGTGAAGAACCGGATTTGTTGGAAACCGTCATACATGGTCATTAGCTCCTGGGACGGAATGGTCTCTTTTCGGTGAAGAACCGGATTTGTTGGAAACTTCCCCCACCAGCTCGTTTTGGAGCTGGAGACTTAGTCTCTTTTCGGTGAAGAACCGGATTTGTTGGAAACGCTATGATGAATGCGTACGAGACCGTGCTGGGCGGTGTCTCTTTTCGGTGAAGAACCGGATTTGTTGGAAACTAGACGGAGCCCGCCGCGTCGGACTGCTTGACCCAGGTCTCTTTTCGGTGAAGAACCGGATTTGTTGGAAACGATATGGGCGTTACGGACGACAACGGTCTTACTAACTAGCATGTCTCTTTTCGGTGAAGAACCGGATTTGTTGGAAACTGTTTCGCACAGTGGCCCCTCGCCTACGGAATCTCGTGTCTCTTTTCGGTGAAGAACCGGATTTGTTGGAAACGGTCATGTGGTCGCGGGAATGCACAAACAGCCGCAGGTCTCTTTTCGGTGAAGAACCGGATTTGTTGGAAACGAAAGATTGTGATTAGTACCCGTTCGACGGGGT
>JANWXL010000357.1 GCA_025055265.1 Roseiflexus sp. | reverse complement strand
GACATCATTGCATCATCTACGCTCCATGCTCAGCAAAGCGATCAAAGCAGCATATCAAAGTCTGAGCATTGGTTTTGGGAAGGAAATATCCAGTCGAAAGTCGTACAATACCTGGCAGCCCAGGGATTTCACATTCGCTCTGTGGCAGATACCGCCAGCCATCAACAGGGAATAGACATCGTGGCGGAAAAGGACGGTAAGTTTCTATGGGTGTCAGTAAAAGGCCACCCGCAAGATACCGGTAAAACAAATCCATCGGTTCAGGCGGGACACTGGTTCAAACAGGCTATTTTCGATGTCATCGAGTATCGCGAGCGGGACAAGCAGGTCTTAATTGCAGTCGCTCTGCCAGATTATCCCCGTTATCGTTCTCTTGCCCAGAAAATCACCTGGTTCAAACCGGTTGCGAATTTCGTTTATTTCTGGGTGAAAGAGGACGGTCAAGTCTCCGTTGAATAAGATCGTATGTCCCTTAGCGTGATCTAACTGCTCGCCGCCACTCGCCGTTCATCTTCGCCCCGGACGGCGTAAGGGCGGGTCTGAGACCCGCCCCTACTCCAGGTCTATGCCACCTGTGCGGTTGGTTCGGTTCCGCCGTCTACGATCTCGCCCGCCCTTACGCTCCACTGCTCCGGGTTTATGCCACGTTCCCGTTTGCGCTGGCAACCTTCGCACCTTCCATCCGCAACGTTAAGGGCCGTTGCAATGCAACGTCTCTATTGTCCCGATGCCGCATTGCGCGCCATCTCAGCCACGAGCGGGTCGCTGATGCTCAAGCCGTAAATGGCGATCAATCCGATTGCACCCGCAACGAGCAGATAATAGAAGGTTGGCAGGGCGGTTTTGCGCAGCGTCGCGCCCTCCTGCCCCAGCAGTCCGACGGTTGCCGAGGCGGCGACGACGTTGTGGATGGCGATCATGTTGCCAGCCGCAGCGCCGACGGATTGCAGCGCCACAACCGCAGCCCCCGAAATCAGCAACCGCTCGGCGACGCCGTGCTGGAAGAGACTGAACATCAGGTTGCTAACAGTGTTGCTGCCGGCGATGAATGCGCCCAACGCGCCAATCGTCGGCGCAAACAGGGGCCAGATGCCGCCCACATTCACCGCCACCCACTCCGCCATGCTGATCGGCATGCTGGCGATGCCCAGTGCGTTGACCCCTGAATTGATGTAGACGCGCACCATCGGCACAGTGAAGATCAGCACAAAGCCTGCGCCGAGAATGACCTTGCTCGAGTCGCTGATCGCCGCCTGGAGTTCGTTGCGGCTCATGCGATGGAGG
>JANWXL010000228.1 GCA_025055265.1 Roseiflexus sp. | reverse complement strand
CCAAAACGGTCAACGAGGCGATCGGGTTGCTCCAGCAGCACGGCGAGGACGCCAAACTGCTGGCAGGCGGTCACTCGCTGCTGCCGGCGCTGAAACTGCGACTGGCGCAACCCGCTGTGCTGATCGATATCAGTCGCGTGTCGGAACTGAAGGGCATCACGTCGGACGGTGATCGTCTGGTGATCGGCGCGGGCGCCACCTACTACGAGATCGCCACGAACGAAGCTGTCCGCGCTGGCTGCCTGGTGCTCGCCGAGTGCGTCGGTCAGATTGGCGACATTCAGGTGCGCAATCGCGGAACCATTGGCGGTTCCCTGGCGCACGCCGATCCCGCTGCCGACCTGCCTGCCGTCGCACTGGCGCTTGGCGCGACAATCAACGTCATGGGACCGAACGGCGCGCGCAGCATTGCTGCCGACGATATGTTCGTGGCGATGCTGACCACGGCGCTGTCGTCGGATGAAGTCATCACGACGGTCACCTTCCCCATTCTGGGCAAGGGCGAAGGCGCGGCATACGCCAAACTGCGCCATCCCGCATCGCGCTATGCGATTGTCGGCGTGGCGGCATATGTCAAACTCGACGGCGGGACGGTCTCCGCCTGCCGCATTGGCGTCACCGGCGCCGGTTCGGTTGCCGTGCGCCAGCCAGCCGCCGAAGCCGCGCTCGTCGGCACATCCGGCGACGACGCGGCCATTGCGGCAGCAGCGAACGCCGCTGGCGACGGAATCGATTACCTGGGTGACATCCACGCCTCGGCAGAGTACCGCCAGGCGATGGTGAAAGTCTACACTCGCCGTGCGCTGACCGAGGCGGTGCGGAGGGCGAGGGGGTAGGGAGTTAGGGGTTAAAGGTTAGGATTCACGCCTCGTAGATGAATGCACACAAAGGCACGGAGGCGCAGAGGGGAGAAAAATGCTCCTTTGTGCCTCTGTGTCTTTGCGGGAGCAATCAGGCGGTGAACGTGCGGGGATGATCGGCGCTGCGGGCAGATGGAGCCTTTTCGCCCGACGATTGATGGTTTTTGAATATATATTCCGCTATGCGCCTATCCGCCCGGCGGTTGATGGACTTTGAATACATATCCGCTATCCGCTCACCCGCCCGGCGCCTGAAGTCGCGGGCTACGGTTGCGAAGCCCGCCTGTGCGGGCTTAACTGGACGATACCGGATTGTTTTCTCAAACTCCACAGGCTGCAGGCTACGGTTGCAAAGCCTGCCTGGATAGACTTCGTCGGGCGATCCTGGATTAATTGAGCTGCGGGCTACAGGAAGCGAAGCCTGCCTGCGCGGGCTGGAGCAAGTGATGCTGGATTAGTTGCTCGAAGACCATAAGCCCGGACGTGCAAGCTCTGGAGAACGCGCCCGGTACGAAGCGAGTCCTGCAGCGCGGTCTGTGCTGCTTATTATCACGATCCCGACAGCGCAGGGGCGGGTCTGAAAACCGCCCCTTGCGCTTTGCCGCCGCGTCCTGCGCTTGC
>JANWXL010000179.1 GCA_025055265.1 Roseiflexus sp. | reverse complement strand
TCATTCATTCTGATGTATATTTGTGCTACACGATCCATAATGATGGAACCAACGGACGCGACGTTATGAATTCGCAGGATGGGCCAGAAGAGTCGGCAGCTCTCCGCGAAGCGCGAGATATCGTTGCGGAACAGTTGGAACGTTTGCGTGCACTTGCGGAACGTGAGCGCCAGGAAATGTTGGTGCTGGCCGCCGCTCTGCGTCAGGCGGAACGCGAGCTCGATGAGGTGACCATCCGGTACCGCACGGCAGTGCAGCGGCGGCGTTCAGAGGCGGAAAGCCTGAACCGGCGGATGACAGGACTGCGTGCGCAGTGCGAGGATATGACGCGCACTGTGGATGCCCGTCGCAGCAGCCTGCGACAGATCGAATTGCTGATACGCCAGATTGAAATGAGCAGCAGTGCGTTGAGCAACACGGGAACAAGCGCCGCCTCGGATCCGTGGGCGCTGGCGTTGCGCTCACAGGTCATCCATGGGCGCGAGGAAGAACGGGTGCGGCTGGCGCGCGAAGTCCACGATGGACCGGCGCAGGTGCTCGCCAACTCCCTCATGCTGCTGGAGTCCTGCTATGCTCTGGCGCAACAACAGACCGGGGAACACGCCGAAAAACTGGCGGTGATGATTGGCCGTCTGCGCGATGCAACCCGCGAGGGGTTGAGCGAGGTGCGCCGCTTCATTGCCAATCTCCGACCGGGGCAGGTTGCCGAACGGGGACTTGTTGAAGCGCTGCGTGACTATCTCCGCACCTATGGCAATACCTACAACGTTCAGGTGACATTTGAAGCTGATGCAGCGCCGCGACAGGCGGACGAGGTCGAGATCGTCCTCTACCGGATCGTCCAGGAAGCGTTACAGAACGCACACAAATACGCGCGAGGAGCGCCGATCACAGTGCGTCTTGCCCATCAGTCACATGCGCTGATTCTGTCGGTGCGCGACGAAGGACCGGGCTTCGATCCGCGCGAAGTGGCGCGGCGTACTGGGAAAAGCAACTGGGGGTTGACGAGCATGCGCGAGCGGGCGGAGCTGATCGGGGCGCGGCTGACCGTCGCATCACGCCCGGGACACGGTACAGAAGTGACAGTTGTGCTACCGCTGGAACAAACGGGATGAAAGGGTATGGAACAACGGATTCGTGTGCTCATAATTGATGATCATCCCCTCTTCCGCCAGGGCATCCGCTGGAGTCTGGAGGAGGCTGGCGATATGGAAGTGGTGGGAGAGGCGGAGAACGGGCAGGAAGCGATCAAGCTGGCTGAACGTCTCTCACCGGATGTCGTTCTGGTCGACATCAACCTGCCCGGTTTGAATGGTCTGGAGGTGGCGCGCGTCATCAAGCGGCGCGAACCGCGGGTGGGTTTGATCGTCATCAGCGTGTACGAAGACGATGAGCAACTGTTCCAGGCGATCAAGGTCGGCGCCGCCGCCTATTCATCGAAAGATGTGCATCCGCGCGACCTGGTGCGCATGATCCGCGAAGTCGCCCGCGGCAAGTATCTGATCAACGATAGCGTCATTGCCAAGCCGCATGTCGCCACGCGCGTTCTTCATCAGTTCCGTGAACTCGCCGCCACCGAGGACGAACGCACCAGCGCCCTGTTTGCTCCGCTGACATCGCGCGAAATCGAGATCCTCGACTGCATCGCCCGAGGTCTCTCAAATAAAGAGATTGCCTCTCAACTCTCGATCAGCGGGCAGACGGTCAAGAACCATATCACGTCCATCCTGTCGAAACTCCAGGTCAACGACCGGACGATGGCGGTGATCTACGCGATACAGCGCGGGTGGATCCGGATGGGGTACGACGGGCATCATAGCCATGCGGTTGGCGAGAAGCGTTCGGGTTAGGGGTTAGGGGTTAGGGGTTAGCCTTCAACCTTCCCTGCCTGTCACCCGCCACCTGCCGCCTGCACCCTTCTCGCCCGCCCCTTCCCATGTTCAACCTTCGACGCGCCACGCCCTGAGACGCTGCGGCGCCACCTCCTGAGACGTTGCGGCGCCACGCCCCGAGACGTTGCGGCGCCACGTCTCTACGCTTAATGTGCAACCTTCAATGTGCCACGTGCAATCTTCCCACCTTCAACCTTCAACGTTCATCGGTCACATACCATCGCTCGATATTCCACAGATAGTTTGGCGTTGCCAGATTAACCGGACCGTCCAGCGTTTTGACGCGCGGGCTGCACGCCACCGGCAAGCGGTCAGCCCAGAGAAACAGGTAGGGACGCAGGAGCGCCGTCCGTTCCTGCGCTCGCCGGATCGCCTGCGCCCGTTCGGTCAGGTCGTACAACTGCCGCGCGGCGCCTGCCTGATTGTCGTACACCGGGTCGCTGAACCCGACAAAGTTCAACGCCGGGCGCGCATCCGCTACTCCCTGGTTGATCTGGCTCGAATGAAACAGCGCAAAATCATCCGGGTCATAGAATATGTAGTTGCCAAAGTTCGGGTCGGCCACGCCGTTGATCCAACCGCCGAGGAGCAGGTCGAAATCGTAGGGTGGTGCGTACTTCGAGCGGATCACTGTCGCAAAGTCAGCGGGCTGCACCACGATGTCCATCCCAATCTGTTCGGCAGCGCCAGCGATTAGCTCGGCGGCGCGCACCCGACGCGGGTCGTCGGCGCGTACAAAGAGTTGCGCGGTCAATGGCGCTCCGTCCTTCTGGCGAATGGCGCCGTCAGGCGGCATCCGCCATCCAGCCTCATCGAGCAGTGCGCGTGCGCGGTCCAGATCCACCGTCGTTGCTGGCGGCGACGTCAGGTCCGCCCAGGATCCAGGAGCGGCGCTGCTGCCGATGATCATCCCCTGCCCGTCAGTCGCTTCCTGCACAACGCGCGGCAGATCGATAGCCAGCGCCAGCGCCTCGCGCAGTCGTGCATCGCTGAAGATGCGATTGGGGCGCAAATTGAACGCAAGGAAATAGTAGCCGTTCTCGGCATATGCGCCTGTCTGCAACATCGGCGCTGTTTCAGTGATGGCGCGTCCTTCGCTCCAGGGAAGTTCCGCCAGCAGTAAACGCCCATCCTGGAGCGCAGATGCCGCCACATGTGCGTCGGGCGCCACCACGAACACCACCCGGTCGAGCAGTGGCGCGCCCCGGTAGAATGCCTGATTCGCCGCCAGCGTGATCGCCACGCCCGGTTCGCGCTGTTCCAGGCGAAATGGGCCGCTGCCAACCGGCGCATCCCAGGCATTGAGATCTGCCAGGTTCTCGCCGCTCAACACGTGGCGCGGCAGCACCGGCACAGCCAGCAGACTGAAGATCGGCGCATACCGCTCGTCGAGACGCACCACAACAGTATTGGTTGCTGGCGCAGTGACCTCCGTAATGCGCCGTAAGCCAGCGATCAGCGCAGTCTCTGGCTCCAGCGCGCGCAATGCACTGAGTGTGAAGACCGCATCATCCGCTGTCACCGGTCGCCCGTCGTGCCAGACTGCATCACTTCGTAGCGTAAATGTGATCACTCGCCCATCGGCGGAGGCCGTCCAACCCGTCGCCAGATCCGGCTGAGGCGCCAGTGTATCGTCCAGGCGGGTCAGACCGCTGTAGAGCAGCGCGATGATCTGCTCCTCGCCGCGTGTGCGAGGATGCCATGGACGGAGTTGAGCGACATCAGCAGCCAGTCGAACGGTAAGATTTCCGCCGCGCGGCAGTGCTGTCGGAGAAGGCGGCGCCGCAGTCGGCGCGGGCGCTGGCGATGCGCTGGCAGGGACAGAAGGCGGTTCCGGCGCACCACAGGCGGCAGGCAATAACAGCAGTGCAATCGCCATAACGACGCTGGCGCTGAACCGCTGCCGCCAGGTCAGCCGGAGGAGACAGAGGGAATATGCTGGTGGAACGTGCGAACTACTCACGAGGTAGATTCTGCTGCTCACGCAGGAACAACATGAATGCGCGCGCCATCCGTTGATGCTCGGGAGAAAGGGCGTCGTACAGAGTCAGGAACGCCTCACGGTCGCGGTGCGCTGCTGAGAACTTGTATCCATCAGCGGCTGCGGCTTCGCTGAGCAACTCGAACGCCGTCGTGCGGAACACGGTTGCCAGCGCCTCGATTTCGGCAATTCGCGCGCTGCTCTGACCGTTCTCGATGCTACTGATATAACTGCCGCTCACGCCAATGCGCCCGCCAAGTTCCGCCTGAGTCAACCGGTCGCGCTGGCGTTTGCGTTTGATGACTTCTCCGACACGCTCATTGAACGATGGCATAGTCCCCTCTCAGAACGTTCGATGACGCACGTGAGGCGTGATAACGATCCCTATCCGACGCTTGAACGACTGCATATGCATCTTCCGCATCATTGTCGATCCGTGCGTGCGTCCGGTGCGGCGCACTCACTCCGCACACCCGGCAACTGCGGTCCGGACTATCGCCCGATCAGCGCGATGCGTCCAATTGTTATACACAACACCCGACGTTGTCAAATCATCCCGACGCGCAGTCGCTGCGCGATCTTGACAGGCGCTGCAAAACGTGCTATAACGCAGGTCACTGCAATCAGAGGTCGCAGGGTTGACCGCAGGCAAAAAGGCGACAGGCGCTTGACAACCGCACCAAAGCGTGGTATATTATCGCCTGTTGTAATGATACGTCTCTGGAGAGACGCAAGCGTGAGTGGCTAGCGACAAGCGAGGACGCGACAGGGGAAATCGACCCGCTGTCGCCAGGCCGGTCAGACCGCAAGGCGCGACCGCCTGGTTTTTTGTCGCCCGCCATCGGCACCTTCAC
>JANWXL010000153.1 GCA_025055265.1 Roseiflexus sp. | reverse complement strand
CACTCCCCGCTCCCCATCTCCCCCGAACACGTGCGGAAACTCCAGTTCCCAGTGAAAGAAACCGACCTGCCGCGCCACCTCAGCGGCGCGTTCGATCATGCGCGGGTCGACGGCGTCAGGGCGCTCGCGGAACCGCCACAGGTCCTGGCTGGTGGGGATGGTCGGGTCGTTCACATCGGTCAACGGCAGGAAGAAGGCAGCGGTCCACAGATCGTAGAGGGTGCGGGTCGGGTGCGCGGCGTGGCGCAATTGATCGTAGGCGGCCGCTTTTTCGCGCAATGTCCGCACGCTGGTGTCGGGCATGGTTTCGAGGCGCTGCGCCGCCTGCGCTGCCGCGTCGAGGTCGCTGGTCGCGCTGAAGTCGAGCGGCAGCATCGCCTGCCCCTGATCGCGCGCTTTGCGTTCGTTCGCGTTGCGCTTGCGGAAGGCGGCCGCCGCCGCTTTGTCGTCGCCCGCGATTGGTTTGTAGGCGTCGTCGGGGATGCCCTGCTCCACCAGTTCCCGCGTCGCGCCGATCAGACTGTTGCCGCAGCGGATGTGGTGGTCGAGGAAGGTGAGCGGCTTGCCCGGTTCGAGCGCTTCCATCCACAGGCTCACCTTGCACAGTTCCACCGCCATCGGGTTGATGTCCACGCCGTAGATGCAGCGCCCGATCACCTCGCGCAGCGCGGCGCGCAACGCCTCCGGCGCTGGCTCGTCGTCGCCGGTGCGCAGCGCCGCCAGCCGCCGCGCCAGCCGGTGCGCTGCGGCGATCAGAAAATGACCGCTGCCGCATGCCGGATCGACGATCTTCAGGTCGAGGATCGCCCGTTCCGCGTCGGGCTGCCGCGCCGCTGCGTCGATCACCGGGTCGAGCGCCGAGTCGAGCAAACAGGTGATCAGGCTGGTCGGGGTGTAGTAGCTGCCGCTCGTCTTGCGCTCGCTGCCGCCGACGGTTTCGAGCGCGAAGTCGGGCGCGTCGAGGTTCAGCACCGGGCGCAGTTCCAGCAGCGACTCGTAGACGCTGCCCAGTTCGTCGGCGCCGAGGTTCCGGTAGTCCACCATCCGGCGACCGTGGCGGTCCTGGATGAACGCCAGCGCGCGGATGGCGTCGAGCAGGTCATGGTTGGCGAGTTCCGCCGATTCGAGGTCCGGCAGCGCGGCGCTGGAGAAGAGGAAGCCGCCCAG
>JANWXL010000096.1 GCA_025055265.1 Roseiflexus sp. | reverse complement strand
CACGCCGCCGCCGCGATCCACCAACCGCGACTCGACTGCCACGCCTGCGGGAATGTCAATCGATGCGTCGCTGACGGGCGACACGCCAGCGCGCTGCCCGCCGCATCCCGCCAGCGTCGCTGCCAGCGTCAGCAGGACGAGGGCGGTTAGTCGCCGGATCAACTGCGCTTTTGGAAGGCTTAACATTTCACCTCGCTCGTAGAGTATTTGAGCGCTTCACCCGGTATCACCCGGTCCAGCCCGCGCAGGCGGGCTTCGCATTCCGTAGCCCGCGGCTTATGGAGTTTGAGCAAATAATCCGGTATCGCCGGATCTAGCCCGCGCAGGCGGGCTTCGCAACCGTAGCCCGCGACTTCAGTCGTCGGGCGGGTAAGCGTATAGCGAAATATTTCGTCAAAAACCATCAACCGCCGGACTCCGGCATCCCGATATGCTGCACCTGCGCCGGGAGTTCACGGTCAAGCCGGGGGTAGACCATCAGCAGCACCGCGAGCGCCGCCAGCGCCCCCGTGATCATGCGCAGCCAGAAATTGAGCGACCCGACATCATCACCGCCGCCGCGCCATCCCAGACTCAGCAGGTCGTTAACCATATGCGATCCCGCGTCGAGCGTTATCGGCAGCAGCAGGACTGCGCCGAAGCGCAGCGACGCTGGACGAATCCAGCGCCGCACGAAGGAAAACAGGACGCCTGCAACGAACAACCCGCCGTAGAACGACGTGCAGCGATGGCAGAACGCCACCTGATAGCCGCAGAAACAGAACGAACGCTCAGGCCGCTGATGGCACAACGGCGTGTAAATGCGGAAGATGATCTCGCCAGCCAGCGGATAACCGTTCGCCTTCAGCCACGGCGACAACCATGGCAATCCTGCGTAGATTCCAAGGAGGCCGTTGACGATCAGGAGCCAGCGACGAAACATCCAGGCAACCGCCCGATCGATCCAGGGTGCAGAATGGGATGAAGCGTTAATGTCCATAACAGGTATCATTATAGCAAACCAGGCGTAGCACGCGCTACATATACGAGGCGGATGTTGCATATGCACAGGTTGAAGCCGGTGAACGTCCAATGTTGAACGTTGCGCGCGGGAAGGCAGCGGGCGGGCAGATTGCAGGCGCGAAGGGGCAAGTTGCAGGTGAAACCGTTGCGCGTTGAATGCAATGCCCTGCGCCTGCGAAGGATTGCGTATGAACATGCGAAGGTGCGAAGGAGGAAGTGAAAAGCAAAAAATGAGTCATAACTCCCTGCTCGCCATTCCCCTCCCTCACCAGTTCTCGGTTCTCAATTCTCGGTTCTCATCAAGGGAGGGTATGAACTGTTCGTAACTTGCTCCTCGCAGCGTAACTTTTCCAGCAAACATGCTGTTCATAATTGTAGAGAGCAATGCAGCACTGCGACGCGACCGATGGCAAATGGCGGCAATGGCGGGAACGACCATCACGTCGTCGCCCCGCCTCTCGTGTAGTGAGACAGAATAAAGAGAGGGATAGGCGTATGTATATCCTGGTTGCCGATGACGATCTGCCAAACGTCAAACTGACTGCATTTCTCCTCGAAGAGGCAGGTTACAAAGTCATCAAAGCCTACGATGGCCCCTCGATCCTGCAATCGGTCGAGCAATACAACCCGGATCTCATCCTGCTCGACGTGATGATGCCAAAAACGAACGGTTTCGATGTGTGCCGTCAGATCCGCCGCACGTCCGACGTTCCGATCATTTTCCTCTCCGCTCGTTCGCAATTGCAGGATCGTGTGACTGGATTGCAGATCGGCGGCGACGATTATCTGGTCAAGCCATTCGAACCATCGGAGTTGCTGGCGCGTGTGGAAGCGGTGCTGCGGCGACGCAACAGCGACATGCTCAACCCCTCGGCGCGCCTGAGTCAGGGAGACATCACGCTCGATCCGGTCGAGCACAAAGTACTGTTTGCCGATGGACGAGTCGTCGAACTGACGCCGTTGGAATTTCGTCTCCTCTACTACCTGATGAAAAACTCTGGTCGGGTATTGAACACCAGCCAGATTCTGAACAAAGTCTGGGGCTACGATTACGAAGGCGAGAGCAACCTGGTGGCAGTGTACATCCGTCGCCTGCGCACCAAGATCGAGCGCGACCCAGAGCATCCTCGGCATGTGTTGACAGTCCGCAATCTGGGGTACAAGTTTGAAGCCTGAGGGCGGCGCGCCGCACGTCGTGCGCGTTCATTCATAATCTGGGGAAGCAGCCATGATTGCTGGGGAAACTCTGAGCCGACAGTTGCCCTACTGGCTGGTTGAACGTCGCGAACGTCTGACGCATCTGTTTGCGCCTGTGCCAGCGCTCGCACTTGCTCTGTGGCTGTCCCTCGCCAGCCTTCCCGAACTGCTCTGGATGGCGCTGATCGGGTATGCATCGATCCACCTGTGGCTGGTCTGGACGGCGGACAGTCGTCCTGCTGGCAACGTCGTGCGATCGTGGTATGTCGATTGGTTGTCGATCCTGGTCGACGCCCTGTTGAGCATCGTTGTGATCAGCGTCGCCACCTCGCTGCTGCATTTCCTGCCAGTGTACGTGCTGATTGCGTGGCGCGCCGTATCCGGGTATGGTCGCAACCAGGCGACGACCGTGATCCTGTTTGTGCTGGGACCGATCTTCCTGTTCCAGTTGCTCCTGAGTCGTGCCGGCAATGCAGCGCTGACGGCAGGCGAGCAGTGGGGCGCGGCTGGCATCCTTGCGGGCAGCCTGGGATGCGGTATTGTTGCAATTGCGGCAAGTGCGCGCCAGAAGGCGACGATCGATCAATTGAAGATTGAGCTGCAGCGTGAGCGGAACACGCGCGAGGCGCGTGTCGAGGAACTTGAGCACCTGGCGAATGAATTGCGTATGCGCATGCGCGAGCGCCATGCGCTCGAAGAAGGGTTGCGCGCCATCACCAGCACCCTCAGTCTCGATGATGTCCTGGAGCAGATCCTGGATAGCACTGTGCAGACGTTCGGCGCCGAACGGACCCATGCGGTTGTGCTGACATTGCAGACCGACGGATCGCTCGACAACCGGATGTTTGCTCGTGATCGGCAGATCCAGGCGCACTGGGTTGAGCCGCTCATTCGCCGCGTGATGCGCGATCAGACGCCGGCCGTCGTCGCTGATGCGGCGCTCGACCCCGAACTTGGAGAGATCAGCAAGATCGGGTTGCGTTCAATTATCTGTGTCCCGCTCTTCGTTGGCGATGGTCCGCCGCGTGGCGCGCTCACCGTGGTAAGTGCGACATTTGCGGCATTCTCCAGCAGCGATGCACGCCACCTCTCAGCATTCGCCGCTCAGGCTGGCATCGCTATTGGCAACGCCGAACTGCACAGCCGCCTGCGACGACAGCAGCACCTGCTCCAGGCCGTGCTCCGCGACATCAACGATGGCCTGGTCGTGCTTGACAAAGAGAACAATGTCGTGCTGGCCAATCCGGTCGGGCAGGCGCTTCTCAATGATGCCTCAGCGCCGCAGCCCTGGCTGGAACGTATGCGTGAACTCGCGAGCCGTCTCTCCAACGATGGTCGTCCAGTTGCATCGCCTGAGTGGATTGTCGGCGACCCGGAGTGTGAGGAAGGGTGCGTTGTCTATCAGGCGGTCGCTTCACGGGTGCGCACGGACGATGATCTCTCCGATCTGACTGCGATTGTACTGCACGATATCACTAACCACAAGGCGGAAGAACGCGCACGCATGGATTTCATCTCAATGGTGTCGCACGAGCTGCGCAATCCGCTCCATACGCTCAATGGCTTCGTCAAACTGGTGCTGCAGGGTCGTGCCGGTCCGCTAACGCCATTGCAGCAGGATTTCCTGTCGATGGCGGATGAGCAGATCGAACAGTTGAGCGGGCGCGTTTCCGAACTGCTGGAATACAACCGCTTCAAAGCCGGTCGCCTGGCGCTTCAGCCCGATGTCGGCGATCTCTCGCTGCTCATCGCCGGAACCGTGAATCGGCTGAAGCTGCAGGCTGAACAACATCAGATCTCGCTGATCAACGAAACGCCGCAACTGCCGCTGTGCCGGTTCGATAACCAGCGGATTGGTCAGGTGCTGACCAATCTCATCGAAAACGCGATCAAGGCGACGCCAGCTGGCGGGACGATCAGCGTCTCTGCTGAAGTGCACGATCAGGAAGTGCGCGTGCGCGTCTCTGATACTGGAGTGGGCATTCCGGCCAGCGAATTGGGCAAGATCTTTCAACGCTTCTACCAGGTGGCAAAGCATCGCCGCGCTCACGGAACCAATATGGGGCTGGGGCTGGCGATCTGTCAGCAGATCGTCGAAGGGCATGGCGGACGCATCTGGGTCGAAAGCGAGGAAGGCGTCGGCACAACGTTCACCTTTACGCTGCCGCTGGCGGTTGAGGCGGAGCAAGTTATAGACTAGTTACAATTATTTTACCGACAAAAGAAGGGTTTTCATTCGTCCCTCAACAATCTCAGTTATACTGTGATCAATCTGGCGGATTGATCACGGCCAGACATTTGTGGCTGAGGGAGTCGTGAAAATCGCTCTGGTTGCTCTTCCCCACCTGGACGAAACCCGCACAACGCCCCCCTTGCCGTTGTGTTATCTGGCTGCCTTCTTCGAGCAGCAACGACACATCGTTCGAGTCTACGATCTCGCGTTGCATGCCAGCGATCCGCAGGCGGATCGTCTGGATGTCATACGCACCTTTCGCCCGCACGTGACGATTGTCGCCGCCGACGACGTTGCAGGGGCCAGCGATATTGTTGAGCGGCTGCGAACTGCCGGTTCGGTGTTGCCACTGACGCTTGGAGTGCGCAATCATCTGCCTCCCTGGCTTGTCTCACGGGCGCTTACTGAACTCCATCGATTGCCGCACGTTGTGTCCGACATCAGAAGTCTGGTTGCGTGCGGCTTGCTGGCGCTCGATGAACCGCTCGACAAACTGCCGTTCCCGGCCCGTCATCTGTTGCCGCTCGAACAGTACCCTCTGATCACGTCGGAAGGCGAACTGCGCACGCCGATCTTAATAGGCCGGGTTTCCAGGGATGGCGCTACTGTGTTTCGTCAGCCCACGCTGCTGGGCACTGAGCTGCGATCCATCGTTCAGGAACACGGTGTGCGTCACGTGATTCTGGAGGGTCTGGCGCTGACCGATGATCTCGACTGGCTGTACGCCTTCTTGTCCCAGATCTCCCGAATGCACCTGGGCATCAAATGGGAAGGTCGCGTCTCGCACACTCGGCTGACCCATAGCCTGATTGCAGCCATGCATCGCACTGGTTGTGAGGCGTTGACCTTCGAGTTTGCCGCCCTCTCGGTCCTTGAGGCAAAACAGGAACGCGATGCGCTGAGCAACGCGGTGAGACAGGCGCGCGAACTGGGGATGCGCGTCAATGGGCATATCGCCCTCGATCCGCAGTATCCGTCGATCCCGGCAGTTGTTGATATGTCGGCAACCTTCGGGTTGGATGAAGTGCGCTTTTTTGTGCCAAAGGATGCGGAAACGCTGATTGGCGGCGAGGAGGCTGCGGAAGTCGCCGCATTGATCGCATGCGCCCGTGAGCACTATCAGATAAGTCGCGGTCGGCAGTATTTCATTGATCGGTTCGGCACACGCCTTGGCACGATGATCTGGTATGTCGGGCGGACGGGATTGCTGGGCAAATGCTGGCGGCGCCACATGCAGTACAAGGAATCGGCTTCGGAAATCGCGCTTGAACATGGAAGGGGTTAGGGGTTAGGGGTTAGATTGATTGCCTTAACTTTCCACCTTCCTGCCTGCCACCTGCAACCCTCGCGCCTCGTGCCTCGTGCCCCTCGCCTCTTGCCTCGTGCCCTTCGCCTCGTGCCTCGTGCCTCGCGCCTCGTGCCTCGTGCCTCGCGCCTCGTGCCCTTCGCCTCGTGCCTCGTGCCTCGTGCCTCGCGCCTTTCGCCTCGTGCCTCGTGCCTCTGGCCCCTCGCCTCTGGCCCCTCGCCTTGTGCCTCGTGCCTCGCGCCCCTTGCCTCGCGCCCCTTGCCTCGCGCCTCGTGCCCTTCGCCTCGCGCCTCGTGCCTCGCGCCTTGCATTACATGGACATCGGTATGTTATAATCATAAACACCCCCACGTATACACACTTCCTTCAGGAGGACGAGGTATGCCTGTGTTCAAGGATTATGCCGAGCTTCATCAGTGTCTGAGCACGTTGTACGATCAGGCGAAGTGCGACGCGCGCATTGCCCCGAAGATCCGTGACTCGCATCTGGTGATCCAGTTTCGTTATGAAGAGCCGCACGCTGTGGTGACCATCAATGCCGCCGCTCCGCCGACACAGCCTGGTGCGTATTTTGATGTTCTGTGGGGCGACGATACCGGGCTGAAACCGGATGTCGAAATGAGTATGAAAGCAGATATTGCGCATCAGTTCTGGCATGGCAAAATCAACCTGATGACTGCGCTGGCGCGGCGTCAGATTATTGCAAAGGGTCCTATCCCGAAAATTCTCAAGTTGCTGCCTGCTGTTGAGCCAATGTATGAAATGTACCCGCGCCTGTTGCGCGAAATGGGACGCGCCGATCTCATACTGACATGAGACAGGTGCATTGCTGTTTTGTGCGATAACCGTTTCCTGAGCTTTCACACCGTGTTCGTCTGGCGTGTGCGGTATGCTGGTCGTCTGCCTGCAGGGTTGGCAAGAACGGCGGGATCAGGTCGTGCGCTTCACAAAGGCCGATGAGCAGCGAAGACATGTACGAACGTGGTGTAGCGGATGCTGAACGCGGCGAATTACACCCGTTCTATTACCAGCATTACTACCATTACCGCCGGGGCTATGATCAGGCGCGCCGCCGTATGCGGCGCGCCGCATGGTCGGCGCAGGGGTATGGGCGCTGGGTGGCGCTGGCTGCAGCAGCGCTGGCAATTGCGCTCATCGTTGCGATGAGCAGCGCCTGGCGCGCCAACAGGGAGGAAGATCGCACCATCCTTGCAATGCCCGCGACTGATACTGCGGCGACGGAAAGCGCGCGTCCCACGCGAACGCCGCTGTTTCCAACCGCCACGCTGGTTGCGACCCCTGAGCCGGTGGTGCTAACGCTGCGCGTCGGCGGGGTTGCACAGGTGTCAAATACTGAGGGGCGCGCGTTGCGCGGACGCGCAGCGCCAGGCTTGAAGGCGCCAGTGCGCGTGGCGTTCGCCGAGGGTGAACGGGTGCGAATCCTTGAGGGACCGGTCGTTGCCGATCAGTACGTCTGGTGGCGCGTCGAAGGGCGCAATGGCGCAGGCTGGGCAGCGCAGCAATCGCTCGACGGCGCAGTCTGGCTCGTACCGGTGGAGTGAGCGGCAGTGTGGAGGGTTTGTGTATCGAAGTCGCAACAAATGTCACGTGCGTTCTTACTTCCAACTCCGGTCAAATTGTCGTATAATCGGAGACGGCGCTGATCTCAACGGAGGTTTCCTATGAACTGGTTCGTTGCAACCTTGATGCTTTTCCTTGTCTTAGTGCCGTTCCTGCCTCTGGCATTCTCGCTGGCGTACACCTGGGTGACGGCGCCTGAAGCGCAATCATCAGAGAAGGAATAGGTCGCCGCCCAGGTATGATCGTCTGACGGTCGCCTGACGTTGCATTAGCGTCAGGCAGGAGTTGAGTCTTTTCAACGCAACCCTCCTTGAGGGTTGCGTTTTTTATTGGCGTCGGGATGGATCTCGGACCTGGAACCAAAGCCCGGAGTGACACGAGGCTGATCGGCGCCGCTTGAAAGCGTTGTCGCATTCGGGGCTGGCAGGTCAACCAAAGCCTGGAGTGACACGAGGCTGATCGGCGCCACCCGTTAGGGCGGGTCTACGACCCTGGCGTCGGCGTCAACCGGGATAGCTGATGGACGCTGCTTTTGGAGCAGGTCTCAGACCTGCTCCAACACCCCTCCCCACGACAGAAACACGTGATAGGTTTCCCGAGAGCATCAGGATACTTTCCCCCGCAAAATCTTTGCAAGGTATTGACAAAACATTGGCATTCGGCTATGATACTCCTGTGATATTTACTGAACAGTCAAGCAAACCAGGAGACCTATGAAACCGCGTTCACCCATGCTCTTTTTGTTCCTGACCGTGTTGATCGACCTGCTAGGCGTTGGCATTGTGTTACCGCTAATGCCGTACTATGTCAAAATCGTTGAGCAGTCGAGCATTCCGTGGCTGGCTGACAACCGCGCGATGGTTGTCGGCGCGCTGACAGCGTCATTTGCGCTGATGCAATTCTTGTTCGCGCCGATGCTCGGCGCACTGTCCGACCGGTATGGGCGACGTCCCATCCTGCTGGTCAGTTTGTTGGGCAGCGCCCTGTCGTATGCGCTGTTCGGCGTGGCGGAATATCTCTCGTTTCTTGGAGTGGAGACCGTTCTGGTCATTCTGTTCCTTGGCCGCATCCTGAGCGGTATTACCGGAGCAAGCATCTCCACAGCGCAGGCGTATATTGCTGATGTTACCACTCCTGAAAATCGGGCGAAGGGCATGGGGATGATCGGCGCCGCGTTTGGTCTGGGATTTATGCTCGGTCCGGCGCTTGGCGGTTTATTGAGTACGATCAGCCTGGCAACGCCCGCATTCTTCGCAGCGCTTCTGGCGCTTGCCAACGTGATCTTTGGCTACTTCAACCTGCCAGAGTCCCTGCCGCCTGAGCGCCGGACGGTTGCGCCAGTGCGCGGCGTGAACCCACTGGAGCGGGTTCATGCACTGTTGCGACGTCCAAGCATTCAGCCGCTGCTGATTGGCGTCTTTCTGCTCAACCTGGCGTTCGCCAGCCTGCAAAGCAATTTTGCGGTGTTCAGCGATGTTCGCTTCGGTTTTGGTCCGCTCGACAATGCCCTGATCTTTACGCTGGTCGGCATTCTCGCCGTTCTGATGCAGGGCGTTCTCATCCGCCGTCTGGTGCTTGCCTTCGGCGAAGCGCGGCTGGCCGTCATGGGCATGACGCTGATGGCTATCGGATTCGTTGCGATTGCCTTCGTGCCTGAGGCATGGCTGCTCTTCCCGGCCGTCGGCGTGGTGGCGATTGGGAGCGGCATGGCGACGCCCTCGCTCACCAGCCTGATCTCGCGCCGGGTCGCCGCTCACGAGCAAGGGACAACGCTTGGCGGCACGCAGGCTATAACAAGCCTGACGATGATCGCAGGCCCGATCTTCGCCGGAGTGACGTTCGACAGCATCGATGCCGGAGCGCCCTACTATCTGGGCGGCATCCTGATCGCAGCGGCAGTCGCGGTCGTCGGCTCGGCGCTGTTGCCTGCGATCCGTCAGAGGGTCGAACAACCTCAGGGAGGCGTGGTCATCGGACGTATGGAGACGACCGAATGAGCCAGTGACAGACATACCACGCCAGGCGATGAGGGGAACGTTCGCGTCACCCCTCACATCCGCACTTCTGCGCCTGCCAATGCCGAGCGGTACGCGGCGTCGAGCAGGCGCAGCACCGTCAGCCCTTCCGCGCCCGTCGCCAGCGGCGCGCCTTCGCCCCGGCAGGCGGCGACGAAGTGGCGAAACCCCTCCGCCCAGGCCCATTCTTTCTTTGGCACATCGGGCGTCACTTCGACCGGTATCCCATCCTCTGTGCGGTAGATTCGTAGCGGGTGATCCCTGCCGTACAGGTCGGGGAAGTAGTCGGCGCCAGCCAGGTCGCCTGCGATCTGAATGCGCTCTTCGTTGCGCGCGTGGATCGCCCAGGTGACCTCAATGGTGATCAGGCCGCCATATGCCAGCCGAAGATGGATCGCCGCCAGATCATCGACATCGAAAGTCCCGCCTGGCACCCGATCGGCGCCCCAACCGCCGAGCCCGCGCTCGTATGGTCCGTGCACCGCCTGGATCTCGCCGCGCACGGCGCTGACTGGCGGGAACCCCAGGATCCAGTAGACCATATCGAGCATGTGCACGCCAATATCCATTGTGGCGCCGCCGCCAGCCAGTTCTTTGCGCGTGAACCACGACCCGTAGCCGGGAATGCCATTGCGCCGCAACATGCGCCCGAAGGCATAGGTGATCTTCCCGAAGCGCCCCGCCTGCGCCATCTGGCGCAACATCAGGATCTCGGGACGCGGACGATTGCTCATGTTGACCGCCAGCACCTTGCCAGCCTTCTCGGCAGCAGCGACCATGGCTGCGCCATCTTCGACGCTGGTCGCCAGCGGTTTTTCGCAGAGCACATGCTTGCCTGCTTCGAGGGCTGCAATTGCGACCGGAGCGTGGAAGACATTCGGTACAGCCACAGTAATGGCATCGATGTCGTCCAGGGCGATCAGATCGCGGTAATCGGCAAAGATATGCGGAATGTTGAACTTTGCTGCAGCTTCCTGCGCGCGCGCCAGGTTGGTGTCGCAGATTGCGGTCACCTGAACGCCGGGGATAGCCTGAAGCGCGGGAACGTGGCCGTGAACGACGACTGCGCCAGCGCCGACGATGCCTATGCGAAGAGGGGTGGACATGGATGATCCTTCCTGTTGTCAGATGCGGCGTAGTCGGAGCGTCCATCTCCAATGATGAAACGTATGCTACGCCGGGTAAGAACGCCCGACTATCTTACCACGAACGGCGCGCCTGACGGTTGTTTCTCATAATAGAATCGGTTAGAATGATGAGAGGTTAGTTCCTGCCGCTATCTCAACCACCTGGAGAAATCTATGCGTACCGTTCTCTGGCTCGCACTTCTTGCAGGTCTTGCGCTCTGGGCATTGGCGTTGCAGCGCGAACTGGCAACCGTCCGCAAACATCGCGCGATGTATCGCGAGGCGGCGGTGCGCATGGAGCGCCGCCTGCACGAATTGACGCGGTCGCCCCTGTCGTAGGCGCATCGATGTGTGCGAAAGTCAGGGGACGTCTATGCAGAAACGCATCGGCATTATCGATCTGGGATCAAATACGACCCGCATGATCGTGATGGGGTACACGCCGCATCACTCGTTCCGTCTCCTCGACGAAGTTCGCGAAAGTGTACGCCTGGCGGAAGGCATCGGTCCCGACGGTCGGTTGAAGCCAGCCGCGATGGAGCGAGCCATTGCGACGATGCGCCTGTTTCACGCTCTGAGCCATTCCGAGCATGTCCAGACACTTGTGCCGGTAGCGACGAGCGCTGTCCGCGAAGCTACCAATCAGGCGGAGTTCATTGCGCGGGTCGCTGCTGAAGCGGGCCTGGCGATGCGGGTGCTCACCGCACGCGAGGAAGCATACTACGGCTATCTTGGCGTAGTCAATTCCATCAATCTGCGAGACGGCTTTACCATCGACATTGGCGGCGGCAGCACGCAGGTCTCACAAGTGCGCGGACGCGGGTTCCTGCGCTGGTATAGCCAGCCAATTGGCGCATTGCGCGCCGCCGAACGGTTTGTCCGGTCCGACCCGATCAGCAACAAGGACTTTCGCGCCCTTGAGTCCGGCGTCGCCGAGTATTTCGCCGCGCTCGACTGGCTGACCGCCGAACAGGGTCCCATGCTGGTCGGCATCGGCGGCACCATCCGCACGCTCGCCGAGATCGACCAAAAAGCGCGCAACTACCCGCTCGACCGCGTTCACGGGTATGTTCTGGCGCGTGACCGCCTTGAAGCGTTGATCGAGCAGTTGCGCGGCATGGATCAGCGGCAACGCGAGGAGGTCCCCGGTCTCCGCCGCGATCGCGCCGACCTGATTCTTCCTGGCGCCGTGATTCTGGCGCATCTCATGCGGCGCGGCGGGTTCGAGGCGCTGACGGTCGGCGGGCAGGGGTTGCGCGAAGGGATCTTTTACGAACATTTCCTGGTTGGCGAGCAGCCGCCGCTCTTTGCCGATATGCGCGGGTTCAGCGTCCAGAATCTGGCGCGCATCTACAATTATGAGGCGCTGCATGCCGCCAAGGTGCGCGACCTGGCGCTCTCAATGTTCGACCAGCTGCGCCCGCTGCATCATTATGGCGAGTGGGAACGTACGCTGCTTGGCTATGCGGCGACGCTCCACGACATCGGGCTGGCGGTCAATTACTACGACCACCATAAGCACGGCGCGTATCTGGTGTTGAACAGCGCCCTGCAGGGGTTCACCCACCGCGAGATCGCGCTGATCGCATTGCTGGTGCAGTTCCACCGTAAAGGCGATGTGGATGTCGGCGCACTGCGCGCACTCCTGCAACCGGATGATGAGCAGCGTGTCCTGCGACTGGCGGCGCTGCTGCGCATCGCAGAATACCTGGAGCGGCGCAAGTGTCAGGTTGTGCAAGACATTACCGTGGAGATTGGTGATCCGGTTCGTATGACGGCGCGCACCATCGGCGATGCGGCGGTTGAAATCTGGGATGCCAACCGGGCGTCGCGGCTGTTCCGCAAGGCGTATGGACGGGACGTGGCGATCTCTTGAGTTTCGTCCAGAGATGACCATCACCTGGGCGAAGAGACAAGGAGGGGCAGGTCTCACAGACCTGCCCCTCCCCGTTTTACCCCTGCAACCTACCCCTATTCCCTTCTTCTGCGCGTTTCAATACTTCCCGGCTGCGTCCTTCTTCCGCCGGACCGACGATCCCCTGCTGTTCGAGCAGATCGATCAGTTGAGCGGCTTTGCTGTATCCGATGCGCAACCGGCGCTGGAGCAGCGACGCCGAGGCGCGATTGTGCTGTTGCACCAGTTTGATCGCCTGTGGTAGCAGTTCGTCCTGCTCGGCGGCGCTGAGAAACTCGCCAGGGGGCTGTATGCCGCTCTGATCGCCGGTTTTCTCCTTTTCCTCCTCGCCGGATTTCCCTTTCGCGTCGCCGGTTTCCGGCGGCGTGGCATCACGCCAGAACTGGACAATGCGCTCGACTTCCGCCTCAGAGACCCACGTGCCCTGCAACCGGATCGGGCGCGCCGCGTCGGCTGCCATGTAGAGCATGTCGCCGCGCCCAAGCAACTGTTCAGCGCCATTCATATCAAGAATAACGCGCGAGTCGGTCTGCGACGTGACTGCGAACGCAATGCGAGTCGGGAAGTTTGCCTTGATCAGACCGGTCACCACATCGACGGACGGACGCTGCGTGGCAATGACCAGGTGGATGCCGGTGGCGCGCGCCATCTGCGCCAGACGACAGATCAGCGTCTCGACCTCATCCGGCGCCATCATCATCAGATCTGCCAGTTCATCGATGATGATGACAATGTAGGGCAGCGGTTCGAGGTCGGCGCGGCGGCGCGCAGCCGCTTTGTACCCTTCGATGTTGCGCACCCCGTAGCGCGCAAAGACCTTGTAGCGCCGCTCCATTTCGCGCGTCGCCCACTTCAGCGTCGGCACCACCCGCTCGAGTTCGGTCACTACCGGCGAGAGCATATGCGGAATCCGATTGTAGACAATCAACTCGACCATCTTCGGGTCGACCATGATAAATTTCAATTCGTCGGGGGTATGCTTGAGGAGCAGTGAACAGACGAGTGCATTGATTCCGGCGCTCTTGCCGGTGCCGGTGGCGCCGGCCATGAGTGCATGCGGCATGCGATCAAGCGCGGCAATGATCGGCGTGCCGGACACATCCTTGCCCAGGGGCCACTTCAACCTTCCCTTTGCACGCTCGAACTCCTCGCTTTCGATCACCTCGCGCATGCCGACAATCGAAATCGCTGAGTTGGGAATCTCGATGCCAATCACGTTCTTACCGGGAATGGGCGCTTCGATGCGGATGGATGTCGCTGCCAGCGCCAGCGCCAGGTCTTTCTCCAGCGTGGTGATCTTGGAAACCTTAACGCCGACGGCAGGCTGCAACTCGAACTGCGTCACCGCAGGACCGGTATTGACGCCAACCACCTGCGCCTCAACCTTAAAGCTTGCCAGGGTTTCTTCGATCAGGCGTGAGCGCAGCCGCTTTTCCTCATCGGTGATTGTCCCTTCCGGGTAACTTTCCAGCAGATCGAGCGGCGGCAGGGGCCAGGCGTGGTGCACCGGCGAGACCTCAAACCCTTCGAGCGATTTCTGCACCGTTTCCGCAGGCGTACTGCCGACTGGCGTTGTCAACAGGTTGGTAAGCAGCGTCGTATTGCCAGGGACGGCGCTGGATGCTGGCGGAGATGCGGTTTCCGGTTTGACGGCAGAAGCAGAGGGCGTCTCTGAAGAGCGGCGGGTGCGCGTTTCAGGACGCTGAAACAGACTGGCGCGCGTCGGACGCTCGGCAATCGGAGTCGGCACAATATCGTCGTCGGCTTGCGGCGGCGGCACATAGGGAGCGGACGCCTGCGCATTCGTCTGCGGTTGGCGTGGCGTTTCCGTCTCAGTCGCCGGGACGCGCCGCGCGCCGGGGTTCCACACCGTGGCCCAGAAGCGGGCAAAACCGTCGCGGAGTGCGGAGGCAAGTTCGTGAAGCGTGATGTCGAAGGTCAGCAGAATGCCCGCCAGGCCGGTCAGGCAGGCGATGACGAACGTTGCCGGACGACCGATCGCCTGTGAAAGAAGCGCCAGGATCGCGTACCCGACGATGCCGCCGCCTTCCCCAATACGCGCATCGAACCCGTCGCGCACGCCGATGGAGAACTCCAGCAGCACGAGGAGCGCCGTCAGCACCAGCAGCGTCCCGAACACCGTCGCGCCGGTCAGACGCACATCTTCGTACTGCTCTTGCAGAAGAATTGCCACTCCGAGCAACCCGAGCGAGAGCGGCACGACCAGCGCGCCCCACCCCAGCAGGCGGCGAGTCAGTTCGACCCACGACGCGCCAATGACGCCTGCCGTGCCGGTCACATAGAACACGACAGTCACCGCAGCAATTGCGATCAGCCCAAGCGCGAACAGTTCGCGCTGATGTTCCGGGCGCAACACCGGCGTCGTGCTTGCGCCAGCCCGTTTGCGTCGCGTCCCGGCTGATTTGCGCCCGGTTGACGAAGATTTTGCGCGCGCCATTGTCCTCGTGCCAGAAAACCAGAAAATCTGACAGTATCACAGTAACATATGTTCGCATAGGTTGCAAGATGGTGCGAGGCACGAGGTGAGGGGCAAGCGGCGCGGGGCAAGCGGCGCGGACCGATAAGATGTGAGGGGTTACGGCAAGGCGATTCTTGGTTCTTGGTTCTCGGTTCTTGGTTCTCGGTTCTCCTAACCCCTAAGACCACACTCTATGCTATAATCGTTTCTGTTTCCCGTGAAGGTAAGCACATACTCAGGTGTATACGCGCGAAGGAGGGCGGCTCATGGAGATCACGCACAAACGGCTCAATCGCGTCGATCTGTTGACAATCAAAGGGCGACTCGACGCGATGAACGCGCCCCAGCTCAAACAGAAGTTCGACGAGCTGTTTGACCAGAATCGCTACCGGATCGTGCTCGACCTGTCTGGACTTGAATACGTGGCCAGCCCCGGATTGCGCGTTCTGATCGAGGCGCGCAAGCGCGCTCGCGAGTGGAAACTGACCGATCTCGAAGGGGGCGATGTGCGCATCGCCAATATCCCGCCGCGGATCAAGGAAGTCTTCGATCTGACGGGTTTCACGTCGCTTTTTGAGATCTATCCCGATACGGTCGAAGCGGTCGGTTCCTTCTGAGGACACGTGCGGCGTCCATCGTTTGACGCATGCCAGACTGACAGACGTCTCACATCCGATGGTCATGCCCCGCCGCAGCGGCGCCTGTTGCGCATCGTCTGCGCTCATTGCCTGATGACTGGCATCTATGGAGTCGTTAACAGTTCCGGCCACGCTTGAGTCACTGGCGTCGATCAGCGCCTTTGTCAGGGAGGCGACGCTTCGCGCCGGTCTCGACGATCATACGGCATGGCAGGTTGAGCTGGCGGTCGATGAGGCGGCGACAAATATCATTCAGCATGGGTATGATCCCGGCAAACCAGGACCCATTGAACTGACGTGGCGGATAGAAGACAACCGTCTGATCGTTACGCTGCGCGACTACGGACGTCGTTTCAACCCCGATGACGTTCCACCGCCGGACCTCTCGTCGCCGCTGGAGGAACGACAACCAGGCGGGCTGGGACTCTATCTGATGAACCGGTTGATGGATCAGGTACGTTTCGACTTCGACGATGCCAGCGGCAACCTTCTGACTATGGTGAAATACATCCCGCCGCGCATCCATGCGCACGAATTCCGGCTGAGCGGCAGGCTCGACGCCGTTGGAACTGAAGCGGCGCTGGCTCCGGTGCATCAGGCAATTGCAGGTGGGGCGGAGTATGTGTTGCTCGATTTCGATAATGTGACATTTCTCAGCAGCACGGCGCTGCGCTCGCTGTTGCTGGCGCGCAAAGAACTGCTGGCGCGCAACGGTGAACTGCGCCTCTGCAATCTGCGTCCGCAGGTGCGCGAGGTGTTCGAGTTGACCGGTTTTACCCGGCTCTTTGCCATTCACTCCTCGCGTGCTGAGGCGCTGGCGGCATTCGGCCAGGAACACGCGTGAATCGCGAACGGCGGCTCATTCTGTATTGTCTGGTTGTGGGGGCAGTCGGGTGGACTGCCCTCATCCTCAGCAGCCCCGGCGCTGCACCCTGGGGTGTACTGGCGTTGTTTGTCGTTCTGGCGCTGCTGATTGAAGCGTCAGCCTTCCGTGTGCCGCCAGCCGACCCTCACAGTCTGACCGGCATCGTCATTCTGTCAGCGGCGCTGGCGCTCGGTCCCGCCGACGGCGCGCTGATCGCTGCCGTTTCAGGTTTGATCTTCGGCATGTTGCTGCCGTTGATCTACCGCCGTCCACGCACCTTCTACCTGCTCGTCGCCCGTCCGCTCCTGCGCAGTGGCGTGCGCGCCGGCGCTGTGCTGGCAGGCGGCGCGCTGGCGCGTCTTCTGACTGATGATGCGCCGGGTGAAGCGCTCTCGCTGATGACCCTGATCCTCTGCTATCCAACGCTCATTCAACTGAATCGCGCGATCCGCGAGTACATTCAGGGTGGCGTGACCGGCGTTCTGACGTGGTGGCAGTCGTCCTGGATGCCGGTGGTGGCAGCCGAAATTGCGCCTTTGCCGCTGGCGGCGCTGTTCGCTGCAATCTACACGCGCCTGGGAACGGGGTACTTTGTGTTTGCGGCAGCCGGATTGCTCGCCGCCAGCCTGGCGGTGCGCCAGGCGGCGATGAATCTGCGCAATCAGGGCGCGTCCATCCGTGAGTTGAGGCTGCTGAACGAAGCCAGCCGCGAGATCATTCGCGCCGAACTTGATGTCGAGGCGCTCAGCGAGCTGATCTACCGCGCAGCGAGTAAAGTTGTTGATACCTCGTCGTTTCACCTGGGGTTGTTCGACCCGGAGAGCGACCGTTACACCCTGGTCGTGCGCGTCCAGGATCGGGTGCGCCTGCCGCCGCTGACTGTCGATCTGCCGAGCGGCGATGGACTGGTCGGCTGGATGCGGCAGACGGGACGTTCGTTGCTGGTCGAGGACTTCGCCACTGAGATGGATCGCCTGCCAGCGCGTCCACGCTATCAGAGCGAGCGACCGCCCCGTTCTGGAGTCTACGTGCCGCTCCTCGATGGCGGTAAGGTGATTGGAACGATTTCGATCCAGAGTTATCAACCGTATGCGTTCGACGCCGATGATCTGCGCATGCTCTCGCTCCTGGCGGATCAGGCGGCGGTTGCGATCTCGAAGGCGCGCGCCTTTGCCGCCGCCAATGAGCGCGCTGTACAACTCCAGGCAATCCAGGACGTCAGTGAGCGCATTACCGCGATCCTCGATCTTGATCAACTGCTTCCGTCGGTCGTCCGGCTCATCCGCGAACGGTTTGGCTATCATACCGTTCATATCTTCCTGCTCGAAGAGGACGGACGCCTGCACTTCAGCGCCAGCACGGTCGAAGGCGAGGCGCTTGAGCGCTTGCGCCAGGTGGTCGTGAATCCCGGCGAGGGGATCGTTGGCAGTGCAGTGCTGGCGGGTCAACCGTTGCTGGTCAACGATGTCCGCGCCGATCCGCACTATATCAACAACGACTCGAGCACGCGCGCTGAACTCGCGGTGCCGTTGCGCTATGCCGAGAAAGTCATCGGCGTGCTTGATATTCAAAGCACGGAAGCCGGTCGCTTTCAGCGCAGCGATCTGTTTATCACCCGCACCCTTGCCGATCAGGTCGCTATCGCGGTCAAGAGCGCGCGCGCGTTTCGGGCGCAGCGTGAAGAGGCATGGACGCTCAACGCCCTCTTACAGGTCGCCGAGAACCTCTCGCGCGCCACGTCGCTCGATACGCTGCTGCCCGCCGTAGTGCGCCTGCCGCCGCTCCTGCTGGGGTGTGACCGCTGCTATTGCCTGATCTGGGATCGACACGCTGCTTCCTTTACGCCGCTGGCAGCCTACGGGTTGCGCCCCAATGATAGAGCCACGTTCGTGGGATGCGCGATTGCAGAGCAGGACGCGCCGTTGTTGGCCGAAGTCGTGCGCACGGTGGCGCCGCTGGCGCTCGACTCTGCCAGCGGACATGGCCACCTTTGCGTTCCCATCATCGAGCGTTTTGGCAGCGCCTCGCTCCTGGTGATGCCGCTCTGGACGCGCGGCGCCGCATTGGGTGCGCTGGTGCTCGATTATGGTCCGTTGCCGCATCATTTCACCGCACGCGATCTGACCCTGGCGAATGGATTCGCCTCGCAGATCGCCGGAGCGCTCGAGAGCGCACTGCTGGCGCAGGAAGCGGCTCAGGCGGCGCGACTGGAGGAAGAACTGCGGGTGGCGCGCGACATTCAGCGCACCCTCTTGCCGTCGCGCGCGCCCGATCTGCCGGGCTGGGACGCGGCTGCCGACTGGCGGTCAGCGCGGATGGTTGGCGGGGATTTTTTCGATTACTGGTATCTGCCTGCGCAACAGGCATTCGAGGCGCGCATCGGAGGTGACGGTCGGTCAGGCAGTGACAGTGCGGCATTTCAACCGCTGGGGTTCGTCATCGCCGATGTGAGTGACAAAGGCGTTCCCGCAGCGCTCTTTATGGCGCTGGCGCGCAGCCTGGTGCGCGCAGCGGCGCTCGACGGATCGGCGCCTTCAGCGGCGTTGATCCGCGCCAACCGCTGGATTACCCGCGACACCGAAGCCGGTATGTTTGTGACGGTCTTCTACGGCATTATTGAACCGCATACCGGGCGTATGCGCTACAGTTGCGCCGGGCACAACCCGCCGCTTCTGTTTCGCGCCAATGGCGCAGTCGAAACGCTGCATACGCCAGGGATTGCGCTCGGTGTGCTTGAAGAGATAACATTAGAAGAACGTGAGGTGTGCATCGCCGCTGGCGATGTCATCGTCTGCTACACCGACGGCGTCACTGAAGCGATCAATGCCGCCGAAGAACCGTTTGGCGTCGAACGATTGATTGAGACGGTGGCGGCGGTGCGCACCGGCAGCGCACAGACGATCCTCGAAGCCATTACTGATGCGCTCGGTCGTCACGCTGAAGGACCGCTCTACGACGATGTCACGCTGGTGGTTATCAAGCGGGTTGATCCATCCTGACGTGCATGTCGCGTCGCTAACGCAGTGTGTTATAATGGGTATGTGTTATCCGGAGAGCGCCCATGCAGACCATCAAAAAGTACGCCAACCGCAAACTGTACCACATTGACCGCAAACAGTACATCACGCTCGAAGGCATTGCTGCGCTGGTGCAGGCGGGGGAGCAGGTGCGGGTGATTGACAATGAAACCGGCGAGGACATTACGGCGCAGATTCTGGCGCAGGTTGCGCTCCAGACCCGCGGCGATCAGGGGCGATTGCCGACATCGCTGCTGACCAGCCTGATCCGCGCCGGTGAAGGAACGTTGAGCGGGCTGCAACGCTCGCTGCTTGGGGCATTTGGGGGCATCGGGTTCGTCAATGCCGAAATCGAACGTCGTCTGGCGCATCTCCGCGAAACGGGCAGGCTCAACGACGATGAAGTGCAACGATTGCGCACACTGCTGGTGGACTCATATGACTCGACAGCGGCGCCCAGTCTGCCAAGCAAGAGCGACGTCGACCGACTCCACGAGCAGGTCGATGAGTTGACGAAACTCGTTGAGCAACTCCTCGCGCAACAGAAGAAGTAACACATTCGGTCGGGACAGAACTCTTCCACAGATGATGTGATCTGCGGGAGGGGATGGCGCGTTCCACCCGTGAGGAAGGCGCTACGGCATTCGTGTTGGAATTAATGCCTGCGTATCCGATCATCACGCTGCGGTCGTTGCTGCCGCACGCATAGGAGAGACTATGAGCGACAGTGGCGTCATATCGCGACGGAGCAAGACGGCGCTTGTGCTGGCTGGCGGCGGGGTGACCGGCGCTGCCTACGAAATAGGCGCGCTCCGCGCGCTCGACGACCTTCTCTGCGACTTCAGCGTCAACGATTTCGATGTGTTCATCGGCACCAGTGCTGGCGCGCTGGTGGCCGCTTGCCTGGCAAACGGATTAACGCCCCGCGAGTTGATGCGGCATCTTGAAGTGCCGCTCGACGGCATTGCGCCGCTCGACATGGGGGATCTGTTCACGCTCAATGGGCGCGATATTCTGGCACAGGGGCTCCACCTGCCGCGCGTGGCGCTGCGCGCGATTCAGGCGCTTATCTTCTCGCGGAAACACCTGTCGCTGCTCGATCTGATTGAAGCATTCGCTCTGGCGTTGCCCGGCGGGTTGTATGACATCGGCTCGCTCGACCGCTATCTTAGTGCGGTGCTGTCGCGCGATGGCAGGACCAACGATTTTCGCAGGTTATCTCGTGAACTGGTCGTCATTGCCACCGATCTCGACACCGGCGCGCGGGTGGTGTTTGGCGTTCCGCCCTATGATGACGTGCCAATCTCACGAGCTGTCGCCGCTTCATCAGCCATGCCGCTCGTGTACCGCCCGGTGCGGATTGGCGACCGTGATTATGTCGATGGAGGGGTGCGCGGCAATGCCAGCCTCGATCTGGCGATCGAACGCGGCGCGCGCCTGATTGTGTGCGTCAATCCGCTCGTTCCCTACGACCTTGAGGAAGCAAACGACGATTCGATCCACATTCGCGACATGGGAGCGCCGGGGATCGTTAATCAGGTCTTTCGCACGTTGTTCCATTCAGCGCTGCACTACCATCTGAAGCAGATCCATCGCCGCCACCCTGATGTCGATATTATCCTGATCGAGCCAGCGCGCGACGATGTGCGCATGTTCTCCGAAATGCCCATGCGCTACTCCAGTCGCACCGAAGTGGCGCGGCACGGATTTGAGACAGTGGCGGCCTTCCTGAGCGAACGGTACGAGAGTTACCGCAACATCTTCGCTCGCCACGGCATCGCTCTGCAGCGCCAGCACGCTGCCGAGCGGCTGGCTGCCGTGGCGCACCATATCAATGTTCAGGTTCGCCCCGGCCCGCGTGACCTGCGCGACACCCTTGATCGCCTGGAGCGGTTGCTTGAACGGCTGGATTAGGGATTAGGGATTAGGGGTTAGGGGTCAGCCTTCAATCTTTCCACCTTCAACCCTCAGCCTGCCCCCTTTCGGCCTGTTGCCTGATGACCTTCAACCGGCAACCTTCGCGCGGGCGCACACCCGTGCGCCCCTGCCCTCAACCGGCAACCGGCAACCTTCGCATGGGCGCACGGGTGTGCGCCCCTACCTTCAATCCCTCCGCGCCTCCAGCGTTTTCTGCTGAAACACGACATACCCGACCACCAGAATGATGGCGAATGCGAACCATTGGATGGCATACCCCAGATGCGGACCCTGATCCGGTTCGGGTGGCGGAACAGGCTGCGGCAGCGTTGGAGGAGCATCGGGGATCGGTTGCATCTCAATAAACACCGGCAGCAGCGGATAGGGCGTCTGTTCCTGGATGCGCGCCACATCGACGCGAAACCAGGCGTCAAGGCGCGGACGCTCTGCACTTAGCGGCGGGTCTTTTGGTCCGCCGACGTATATTTCAGGCTGCCGGGCAATGCCGGTCACCAGCGTCTCGCCAGGCAGCGGGGCGAATTTGCGCCGCGCTTCCGGCGATGCCTCCGTCAGCGGAATCCAGCCGCGATCGACGAGTACCGCTTCGTCTCGTCCACTCAGGCGCAATGGCGTTATCACGTGGTAGCCGGTGACGCCATTGAGCGAGCGGTTACGCAGCAACACCTCGTGCGTCGGATCGAAGACGCCGCGCACGGTTACCGGACGATAATCGAGTGACCGCAGATCGCTCACCATCTCCAGCGGAACCGGAGACTGCGCCAGACCTGCAGCGATGCGAGCATTCAGCGCTGCGCGTTGCGTGTGGCGATCCAGTTGCCACATCCCCAATCCGCAAAGCCCAATGGCGCCGATCAGGACGAGTAAAGTAGCGATCAGGCGTCTGCCTGTCAGCAGGTAGCGTACCATGGATCTGTCATCGTAAGGGCGGGTCTCAGACCCGCCCTTACGCCGCTTTGCCAGTTTGATCGAACACCGGGAGGCGCTGAGAGGATGAAAGTCTCAGGCCCGCCCGTACGCTGCTTTGCCGTATCAGGAGAGAGACGGTCGTCGCGGCGGCGTCACCCGCTCACTGGCTCAACTGGCTTCCTGACCTCGAGGTCGAGCGTCTCGCGGCGCGTGAACGTCAACTCGCCAGTCTGTGGATCAACATCCACAATGATGGTATCACCCGCTTTGAAGATACCGCGCAGCAGGCTGCGCGACAACGGCGTTTCGACCATGCGTTGCACGGTGCGGCGCAGCGGACGCGCGCCATACGCCGGATTGTATCCCTCGCGCACGAGCAGTTTCTTCGCCTCTGGCGTCAGTTCGAGCGTCAATCCCTGCTCCCGCAGCCGCTCATCGACCTCGCGCGCCAGCAGATCGACAATCTGCATCAGTTCCTGCTCGGTCAGCGCGTGGAAGACAATAATCTCGTCGATGCGGTTGAGGAACTCGGGACGGAACGCCTGACGCAGCGCCTCGAGCACGCGCTCGCGCGCAGCTTCTTCGGCGTTCTTATCGTGTGAACGCACCAGCCCCAGGCTCTGCTGCCGCACGTGTTCGGTGCCGACGTTCGAGGTCATGATGATCACCGTGTTGCGGAAGTCGACCGTATGCCCCTGCGCGTCGGTGAGGCGTCCATCGTCGAGCAACTGCAACAACGTATTGAACACGTCCGGGTGCGCCTTTTCGATCTCATCGAACAACACCACCTGGTACGGACGGCGGCGGATGCTCTCGGTCAACTGACCCGCTTCCTCATACCCCACATAGCCAGGCGGCGCACCGATCAACCGCGACACGGTATGCTTTTCCTGGAACTCCGACATATCGACGCGGGTCATTGCGTCTTCGCTATCGAAGAGGAACTCGGCGAGCGCTTTCGCAAGCTCCGTCTTGCCGACGCCGGTGGGACCGACGAAGATGAAACTGCCGATCGGACGGCGCGGGTCCTTCAAGCCGCTGCGCGCACGGCGGATTGCATCGGAGAGCGCAACGATCGCCTCGTGCTGACCGATCACCCGCTCATGCAGGCGCGCCTCCATATCGACGAGTTTCTCGCGCTCCGTTTCCAGCATGCGACTGACCGGAATGCCCGTCCAGTTCGAGACGATGGCCGCAACATCTTCCTCATCGACAACCTCATCGAGGTTCGAATTCTTGAGCCACTCGCTGCGTGCGCGCTCGAACTCGGCTTCGAGTTGCAGATAGCGGGCGCGCAGCATCGCAGCGCGTTCGTAGTCGCGGCGTGCGCCAGCCTCTTCCTCTTCGCGGCGCAGGCGATTCAGTTCGGCTTCCTGGTCGCGCAGCGCCTTCGGCATCGAGTAGATGTCGATGCGCAGCTTGGCGGACGCCTCGTCGATCAGGTCGATCGCTTTGTCGGGCAGGAAGCGATCAGTGATATACCGGCTCGACAGGCGTGCTGCAGCTTTCAGCGCCTCGTCGCTGATCGTCAACTGATGGTGCTCCTCGTAGCGTTTGCGCAGACCGCGCAGCATCTCAACCGTCGTTTCGACATCCGGCTCTTCAACGAACACCGGGCTGAAGCGCCGTTCGAGCGCCGCGTCCTTCTCGACATGCTTGCGATACTCGTCGATGGTCGTGGCGCCGATCACCTGCACTTCGCCGCGCGAGAGAGCTGGCTTGAGCATGTTCGACGCATCGATCGAACCGACGGCGGCGCCAGCGCCGACAACCGTGTGCAATTCGTCGATAAACAGAATGATCTGCCCGTTACTGCTGCGCACCTCGTCGATCACTGCCTTCAGGCGCTCCTCAAACTCGCCGCGGAACTTCGACCCGGCGACCATGCCAGCCAGGTCGAGCGCCAGCAGTCGGCGGTTTCTGAGCGGCAACGGTACATCGCCGCTGGCGATGCGTTGCGCCAGGCCTTCGGCGATGGCCGTCTTGCCGACGCCGGTTTCGCCGACGAGCACGGGGTTGTTCTTCGTGCGGCGGCAGAGAATGCGAATGACGCGGGTGATCTCCGCCTCGCGCCCGATGACCGGATCGAGCTTCCCCTGCGCCGCCATTTCGGTCAGGTCGATCGAGTATTTCGAGAGCGCCTCGTAGCGCGCTTCAGCGCTGGGATTGTCAGCGCGCTGGTGACCGCGAATATCCATCAGCGCCTGATAGATGCGCTCCTGATCGATGCCAAAGCTATTCAGAATGCGCGATGACGCGCCTTCGCGCTCACCGCTGATTGCAATCAACAGGTGCTCAATGCCGACATACTGATCATTCAGGCGATTGGCTTCTTCCTCGGCGCGTTTGACCAGACGCTGGGTGCGCGGCGTGATGTAGACCTGATTGCCATATCCGTACTGACCATACACCTTTGGCGATTTTTCAAGTTCGTGCTCGACGCGCCGCGCCACCATCTCGGCATCGACGCCGAGCCGTGCGATTGCGCGCGCCGTCAGGCCATCGCGCTGCCGCAGCATCGCCAGGAAAATGTGCTCCACATCCAGCTGGGTGTGGTGCTGGTCGTGCATAATTTCCTGGGCGTCCTGAAACGCCTCCTGCGCTTTCTCGGTAAACCGTTCGAGTCTCATGTTGCTCTGTCCTTGGGGAAATCTTCCTCTGGCACATGCCATTGCGTGTTAAGTATAGCACACAGGATCAGTGTCTGCTGATGGGATGAAATCAAATCAGGATTGCGATACTGTCGCTGCTCTGGATGCCGACGCGACAGATACGCTGCGAGCGCAGCGAAGACTGCATGCACAGGATTGTAATTCCCGTCCTGATTGTGACCGGACTTGATCTCTGGCAGCAGGCGCGGTTCAACAAGCTAGTGCAGCGCAACACTCGCCGCATGGTCAACAATTTTCAGAAAACTTGACAGAACAAAACTGTTGATGTATTATCTCAATAGCAAAATGGAGGAGCACATCCTTCGGAGTTGATACAGCGTAAAGTCATCTTGCAACATAGCCAGCGAGGAGCGCATGAGTGATAGACTGGTTTCTATCTGGACAAGCCCGCGTGCGACCATTCGAGAGATAGTTGACGACGATCCACGGCAGTATGTTATTCCTCTTACAGTGATATTAAGTATTGCCGCAACACTTGCCTCCGATAGTTTCTTTGATGAGTTGGACAGTTTCCAGGATTGTATGGCTACAATAGCCATAGGAGTGGTCGTAGGCATCATTGCACTCTATGCTTTTAGCGCACTTTTCTGCTTTATAGGGAATTTACTTGGCGGATATGCAACATTCCAGGAAGTCAGAACAGTCTATGCCTGGTCTTCCATTCCCAATATATGCGCGTATCCAGCGGTGTTTCTTTTATCGTTAATCGACGATCAGAGTCCATTGATATATTGTCTGGGTAGTTTTGTAGTGGTATTATCCCTTTGGTCGCTTGTGATATGGATTGTAGGTCTGAGCGAAGTCAGTAGTTTTTCAATCTGGCAAGCATTGCTTGCAACTATCATAGGATGGTTGACGATAGCAGTTTTGCTTGGGTGCATTGTGTTTCTTCTTATAAATGCTACGACGAGATGACCGCCCCTCTCCACGAGCGACTACAGTGGGTTCAGACTGGCGCGTTGGCAGCGATCACTGACCGCCCCTCTGCCCAGGTGTGACAGCGCCCTTGCGTGCGTGACTACGTCACGACAGCCGTTTCTCCATATACCACTCATCATCCCTGTCAAGCCCGGCGCGATGGACGAAGCCCTGCCGCAGATAGAAACGTTTGCCTAACTCGTTGTCCTTGTGCACGTAGCAAAAATAGCTGTCCACACCTTGATCCCGCAAGAACGCCTCGCCGCGCTGGAGTAATCCGCTCCCGATGCCGCGACCGATGTACGTCGGCAACAGATAGATGCGGAACAGTTGCGCTCCCTGCGGCGTCATGCCAGCGTTGCAAAAGCCAATCACCCGATTCGCATCGAGCGCAACATCAAAGAACAATGCGTTGGAGTCGACCAGATGCACAAGCGCGCGCAGATGTGCTGGCGCATAATTCGTGCTCACAAACTGGTCAATAAACGCCGGATCGAAAATCGACGCATACGTGAATCGCCACGCTTCCTGCGCGACTGCAAACACGGCATCGGCGTCGTTTGTGATGAGTGGACGGTACACTATCGTGCTCATAGCACACTCCCTGCCTCGCTCTATCCGATTGTTCCTATAACTGTTTGCGCTTCTCCTAAAAGCGCAGGCGTCTCGCTTGTAAGTGGCAAGCGGTGAGTGATGAGTGACACGCGGTGAGCGCCCCCTGTCGCTTATCACGATGCCCCTGGAAGTGCATGCGTCTCGCTCGTAGAGATGATGCTTTGGGGGCGATAGGGATCGCGGGTGCAGGCGTTCGTTCTAGTCTTTCCGCTATCGACGCTATTTCGGAGCCGCTCCCGAACCCCATCCCGGACGATCAGCAGGAACATTCCATCACAAAATCGATAGAACAATGGTCCATTTCTCCTGTCATTCATCACTGACCGTAGACGCCTTGCGGTGGCGTGCGGTTTTAGATACGAGGACGCCTCGCATGCCACGTGCGGCAACGTGTCCAATGGCAGTCCCGTCCATGCAAGTCAACATTTGTATCTGTATAAGGAGCTTAATGATGCTGGTCCTGAATATTCTTGTCGCTATCGGGGTCGTGATCATCGTTCTTGTCGCTATTTTGATCATCTATGCCCTTATTATGCGGATTGACGATTATTTTCAGAGCAAATTTAGTTACAATTTCATAAGAACGTCTTTTATTATGCTTATTGCTGCCGTACTGACTATTATCGGGTCATATTGGTGCTACAGAGCAATGCGAAGTGGAGATGATGTGTTGAATGGCTTGATTCTGATGATGATTGGCGGCTTAATCGCCTTTGGGCTTATTTCCTACACGATATGGAAAACGAATCTGATCTACACCATTCTGATAACCTCGCTGCAGATTGGCATCTTCCCCTTACTCATCGTCTTTTGCGTGGTTATGGCGGGGCTGAAAATACTGAGCTTCTGGTTTTCTCCCATTGCCCAACCTGTCTACATCGTTGATAAAGACTGAAGCGATGAGGACCGCTCCAGACACAAAAGCGACGCCTCTGGCGTCAGAGGCGTCGCCCGATTGCTGCTCTGAGCGCCAGACGCCTACGATGAACCGGTTACGATGTACGGCGCAATCGCCTTGGCGAGGTTGGAGGTCGGCATCGTCTGCAGCCAGACGCGCCCCGGTCCGCGCAGCGTGGTCAGGAACAACCCTTCGCCGCCGAGCAGGATGTTCTTGAACCCCTTCACCATTTCGATGTCAAAATCCACTGTCGGCTCGTACATCGCCACGTGCCCGGTGTCCACTTTCAATACCTGCCCCGGATCGAGGGTGTACTCGACAATCTCGCCGTCCAGACAGACGAAGGCAATCCCTGGACCGGTCAACTTTTGCATGATGAACCCTTCGCCGCCGAAGAACCCTGCGCCCAGGCGCTTACGGAAGTGAATGTCAAGCCCGACGGTCTTCTCGGCGCAGAGGAACGCCTGCTTCTGGACAATCATCGTCTGCCCTTCAGCAAGCGCCACCGGTACAATCTTGCCAGGGAAGTCGGATGCGAAGGCGATGATCCCCTTGCCACCGACCGAGGTGAATTCGTTGAGGAACAGGCTTTCGCCGGAGATGGCGCGCTTGAACATCCCGCCAAGCCCGCCGCCGCGGGTGTTGGTCGCCATCTGGATATTCCCAGACATCCACGACATCGCGCCCGACTCGGAGTAGACCGTCTCGCCGGGGTCGAGTTCGAGGATGACCGCCTGCATGGTGGTTCCGATAATCTGGTACTCCATCCCGGTCACGCCGCGTCCGCGCGCGGTTACGACGGGATCGGGAAGGTCCAGGCGATTGCTGCTGTAATCGGTCATGAGGGAAGCGCTCCTTTCCTGGTATTGTACGTGCCGTGGCATACGCTTATGGCCCTCGACAGGGTACAGTGTACGCCAGCACATACAGGTGCGTCAAGAGGCATCTTTGGAGGATTTCCTGGAAAAGCTAACGCAAAGGCGCAACGGATGGAGCGTTGATCGCAAAGCCACGCCTCCAGTCCGGTGCGTCTGCGCCGCCGCATTGTGCATACATATGAGCTGCGGGCTAATGGAGCTTGAAAAAATAATCCGGTATCGCCGGATCTAGCCCGCGAAGGCGGGCTTCGCAACCGTAGCCCGCGACTTCAGGCGCCGGGCGAGCCATCGCACATCGTATCGTTTTACCGCGCGCGGGGCGGTCCGGTGAAGAAGGTGAAGCGCGGATCGACGCCTTCGACGTAGACACAGGCCTGTGGATCGAGACCGCTGAGGATTTCGATCACCTGATCGTTGCTCAACCCGACGGTCACCTCCCGCGGCTCGAGGTCAGGACGCGCCGGACGCTGCTCTGGCGGCGCCGCGCACAACCCCGGATTGCGCACCACATCGACGATCAGGCGTCCACGCTCATTGCGCACGGCGCGGCGCGGCACCAGCAGCGCATTCTCGCGCTCCGCAACCACGATGTCGGCGCCGACTGACATTCCGGCGCGAACCCGCGGATCGGTGTTGGGAATGCCGATCCGCACCTGGTACGATGTGACCGCCGCTTGCGGCAGCGCCAGCGGACTGATCGTCTCGACTGTCGCTGCCAGCGTGATCTCTGGCAGCGCATCGAGCGTCAGCGTCACTGGCTGACCGACGCGCACCCGTGTGATGTCGATCTCGTCCACCGTCACATCGACGTAGAACCGTTCCAGGTTGGCAAGAACAACCGCTGGACGTCCCGGCGTCGGCGTTTCGCCGATTTTCAGGTTCACCTCAGCAACAACTCCGCTGAACGGCGCTTTGAGCGTCGCTTCGTCGAGAGCCAGACGCGCCAGATCGCGTGCGGCGCGCGCGCCATCCACCTGCGCGCGCGCTGCCGCCAGGTCTGCCGGGCGCGGATCGGCGCGCAGGCGCTCCAGATTCGCCTTTGCTGCTTCATAGGCGGCGCGCGCCGCTTCAAGCTGACCGCTGCGCTGATCGCCGCGCATCCGATCGAGCGCAGCGCGGGCGCTTGCGACCTGCGCCCGCGCCGCCGCCACCACATCCGGCTCAGGAGTGGCGAAGAGGAGGTCGCGGTTGGCGCGCGCGACCGCCAGTTGTCCTTCGGCGAGTTCGACGCCGTTCGCCTCCGCCAGGCGCGCATTGTCGTAGTTCACCTGCGCCTGCGCGACTGCGTTTTCGGCGCTACGCAACGCCGCCTCCGCCTGAACAAAGGCGTCGTAGTACTGCTGACGCTGCGAGTCGTTCAGAATGTTTGGGCGCGTCTGCCCTGGTCGATTCGGGTCAGCCACCGTGCGCACGATCGGATCGGCGCCGGTTTCGCGCACATACTCCCAGTTC
>JANWXL010000086.1 GCA_025055265.1 Roseiflexus sp. | reverse complement strand
CGCACCCTGGGCGACGCCTACTCGCGTCAGGGGCGCTTCCGCGATGCAATGCGCGAGTATAGCTGGATACCAGGACAGGGATAAGGCTGCGTGACGCAAGTTGCGCTTCTGTGAACGGTAAAGAACAATGACTGTCAATATGCGCCGGATTGTTGAAGACCTCATCCGGGTTGACGGGGTCATCGGGAGTTTGCTCGTCGGAAAGGATGGTCTGGTTGTCGCCAGTACGCTGATGGATGAAGAGGATGCCGAGATACTGGGCGCCATGTCGGCCGCCGTGTTCGGCGAGATTGACAAAGCTACCAAACGCATCGGCGTTGGGGCTCTGATCGACTCGATTATCGATGCCGAACAGGGCTCCATACTTATGCTCGAAGCGCGGGAGTTAATCCTGGTCGTTATTACGCAGCGAATGGTCAATCTCGGGCTGGTGAAGATGGAAATGCGCCGGGCATCCAAGCGTATCAGCGAAGCTGTGCCAATCTAAGCCAGTCGTCTGATATCAGGCATTCCCCAGCATACGGCGCATTGCCTGGGCAGGTTTTTCGATTGCTGATTTCGCGCCCGTGAGCGCCGTGCTCAGGGCGCGATGTTTGTGTTCTATTGTCGATGAAGGAGAGATGGAGGCATGGAGCGTTCTCTGATCATTCTGAAACCCGATGCGGTGCAACGTGGATTGATTGGACCCATTCTGACGCGGATTGAACAGCGCGGCCTGCGTATCGTTGGCATGAAGTTGATCCAGATTGATGAAGCGCTGGCGCGCCGACACTACGCAATTCACGAAGGCAAACCGTTCTTCGATAGCCTGATTTCCTACATTACCTCGGGTCCGGTAGTGGTTCTGGTCGTGAGTGGCGCAAATGTTATCGAAATTGTGCGCTCGATGGTCGGCGCAACCAACCCGGTCAAGGCGGCGCCAGGCACGATCCGCGGCGATTTTGCGCTGGAGATCGGGCGAAACCTTATCCATGCCTCCGACTCACCGGAGAACGGCGAGATGGAGGTCAATCTCTTCTTCCGCCCTGAGGAACTGGTCGATATGCGCCGCAGCGCCGACCAGTGGATCTATGAATAGCCCGCCTTATCCTCGACTGTTGAACTCGCGCCACCACTCGCGGAATGTGCGCTCCGGGTCGCTCCAGTAGCGTTCAGCGTCGACGGCGGGCGGTTGTGCTGGCAGGGTTGATACGTTGCGGATGCGACGGGCGAAATCGCGCACGGCTTCCACTGCCGATTTCTCCCGTCCCAGCCCATCAATCAATCCGATAGTCCGGTAGGTTCGGGTGCGATCGAGCAGCGGCGCCTGCCACAACTCTTCAGAAAAATCGGCGTAGGCGGCCAGCCACACGCCAGCCGCGCCATCATCGTAGAGACGTTCCAGGACAGTGTGAATGAACTCCGCCTGTTCGCCCGTCGTGCTTCGATACATCAGCGCTGTGCGACCGTACAGGTCATCCTCGAACCATCCGGCGGTCTCACCATTTGTCACCGTCGGCATCCCGACATCAAAAACAACAACCCGTCGCTCCGCCAGACCAGCGGTCAGCACGTGGAGATAGGCGGCGGGGTTTGTGTGCCGCACCTGGAATTCTACCGGCGTTTCTGGAAGATCAACGGTTACGCCAACGAGCGCACAGTACGCAGCGACGTGCTCGGGTCGCGGTCCGAAGCGGCGCTTCAAGCCGGTGGGGGAGACGACTCCCATAGTGACGGCGCGCGGCGCAACACGCTTGAGTTCGTCCGTAACGGCAGCAAACCATTGCGATGCCGCCTGGTCTGACTCCGGGCGATGAACGCGCTCGAACCCTTCACCAAGTTGCCACGCCAGAATCGCAGGATGGTCGCCGAAGTAGCCGCCGGTTTCGCGCACCAGATAGCGCTGCGCCTCAACAATCGTCGGATCGCTGAAGAAGTCGCCGCATTGCACCGGACGATACCTGCCACCGGTCAGGACCTGGATCAATCCCGGCGGGCGAACGATCACCAGCGGTCGGCCCTGGCGGGCGCGGCGCAACGCACCCATAACGTCCGGTCCGTTCGCCCACGATGGGATCTGTAACTGACCAAGAACAGATAACGGAAAGAGCGCCAAAACAACCCGCAGTCCGGCGGCGTGCGCCATATCGAGCGCGTGTTCCAGGCGCCGCATGACACGACCATTGATCCGCGTCGGACCCGGCTGAAAATCTTCCCACAGGAGACAGAAGCGCACTGTGTTAAAGCCAATCGCTGCAATGTGCGCCAGTTCTTCCCGCACCGCGCCGCGATCGTAGCGTTGCCAGAGCAACGGACCGACTCGACGCGGCCAGTAGGTCACGCCCAAGGAGAAGGTGTTATTGCTCATCGTCATGGCAGATTCTGCGCGTCAAGAAATGCCCCGACCTGAGTGAGAAACTGTTCAAAAGCGGGCAGTTCATGCTGCAGGACATCATACACGCGATCATAATCAATCGACGTGTACTGATGCACCAGAATGTTGCGAAAGCCAACAGCCCGGGCAAGTCTGGCGCCAAGATCTTCGGAGATGATGCCAGCGCGGGCCATTGCCAGCGCTGCCTCACGTCCGGTATCGGGCAGCGGCAACGAAAGGCTGGCGATCAGTTGGTCGCAGACGCTGATAACAACCTCGATGGCAAGCTGAAGCGTGCGATCAACTGTCGCCCGTATGCGCCAATCGTTGTCGAGATCGGCGCGCGAATGCTGTTGCAACTCGCGCAACTGCGCCAGATACACTTGAAGTTGCGCAAGATGGCGTGCAATGGTCAGAGCGCCGGTCATGGACCGAGCCTCACGTTTCCTTCTGCAAACTGTTTTATACGAGCGCGCAACAGGCGGCGATAGCGCGGCGCCCAGTCGAACCACTCCTGCATGGTGCGCACCTCAAATGCCACCCGCGCCTCATCATTACGATTGTACAGCACACGGCGAGGGCGCAGCGCTTCATAGCGCAACAGCGGCGGCGCATTGTTCAGGATCGCCAGGTCGATGGCATCTGAATGGAAGGCGTCACCCAGCCGCCCGATCAATTCGAGGCGCCAGCGCTCGCGCTCTTCCTTTGTCGTTTCCGACGCAAACAGTACCGCGATGTCGATATCGCTGCGGGCATGTGCACGTCCGCTGGCGCGCGATCCAAAGAGCCAGGCAACCACCACCGGCGTGTCGGCGAATATGGCATCAAATGCTATGTCGGCCACTTCGTTCATTCCAAACGACCTTCCAGCATTTCTCGAAAAGCTGACACGAAGTTGCAGCGACGCATCGCTTCACATATAGCATGCCCGTGCGCTTTTACGACGGCCTCTTTCTGAGAAACGGGCTACGGACTTCCAGTTCCGCGCACGAACACATCGGGCCAGGCTTTGAAGCGGGTGAAGAACAACTCCGGCGTCCGCTGCACCCCCCCTTCAGTGATCACCCGGTACACCTTGATATCCATCCCGCGCCGCGCCCGATCCGTCTGGCGCACGGTTCCGGCTGGCAAACCCGGATCGTTCACATAGACTGCCTGCGCTGGCGGCGCGACAATGTTTGTGATCTCCGGTCCGATCACTGCAACGCTCCGATCTGGCCGCGTGCCGTAGAGACGCACGCTCAGCACCTGTGCATTGGTATCGGCGACCGCTTCCATGAGCAACCAGTGACCCGTGTCATTGACAAACTTCAGGTCCTGTACTCCTGTGTAAATGGTTGCATCCATGCCAGGCGCCGCCTGATCGGGAAAACTAAAGGCATCGTACCAGGAAATGTAGAACGGATGCGCGTGCCGCTCGGTGATCGGCAGGCCCGCCCAGAACGCCGCGCGGAACACTGTCGTTGAGACCTGGCAGACGCCGCCGCCCCATTCGAGCTGGGTGCGATTGCCAATGACCGCATATCCCTGCACGAAACCGTGTTCGGCGTCAACCGCGCCCAGTTGAGTGTTGAACGAAAACTCAGCGCCAGGCGGGATAAGCACCCCGTTCATACGGGCAGCGCCAGCTTTGATGTTGGTGATGCGATACTCAGCCGAGCCAGCAAAACTTGACTTGCCTTCCGCTACCAGTTCGACAATGCCCAGGGATGGCAGTGTTTCCGGCGTGATCTGCGGGCGAATGGATTCGACGGGCAGTTCAACGAGATGCTCCTGTGTGCGCAATGCGCGGCGGATTGCTTCGATGGCTTCTGGTTGTTTGAGACGCAGTCCGTCCTGCCCTGGCTCGACGATTTGCAGACGCCCGTTGCGAAAAGCGACGCGCGGCTCTGCGCTCGGTGAGTCGACCAACTGCGCCAGCCTGGCAACTGCACGCTCCAGGCGCGCCTGATCGATATCGACGAACATGCGACCATCAACGATGCTGATGGTCAGCATTTCTGCGATCCGCTCCTGATCCCATGTCCAGCGCCGTTCACCCTGCCGGAGTTCGAGCGGTCGGCTCAGGAGCAGTTCAGCTTCGGCGACCGCAGCGGCGATATCTTCATTTGCCAGCGTCGGTTCGAGAATGCGGGTGCGGAGCGGCACGGTGCGCGGTTCGAGCGACTGGAGGGCGCGCAGAATGTCGAGCGTCGTTGCGTCTACCAGCAGTTGCCGCCCGGATCGCGCAGATGTGGGCAACACTCTGCCAGCCGCGATACTGAGCGCTGCATCACGCGGCGGCTGTTCGATCTCACTGGCGAGGCTGATCAGGTAGCGTTGCAACCGGGAGACATCCACCCGCAGGCGTGGCGCAACGTCAACACCGCCATTCTGCCGCACTTTCCAGAGTTCTTCAATGCGACGCAACGGGCTGCCAGTGCGTCCGACGCCGAGGGCAAGCGCCGCTGTCCGCTCTGTTTCAAACTGAACGCCGAGATCGTCAAGCGAAGGTTGCCAGATGCGCCCTTCAAACACCAGCGTCAACGGCGCTCGCAGGAACGCCTCGTGTTGCGACGCCAGCAGCGTCTGGATCTCCTCGCGCGACATGCCGCCGACAGGAGCGCCGCGAATGCTGACGCCAGGCATCGCGCGGTCAGCAGCAATGACGTCGGTAATGAAAGGTTGCGCGAAGTAGAGCGCAACGCCGAGCGCCACAAGCACCAGCGCCACGCCTATGACGGGCGCGCGACGCGGGCGCACTGGCGGGGCGCGACGCGGCGGTTTCGGCGCTGGCGGTTCGGGCGGTAAGCCGGGCGGGGGCTCATCGATCAGCAGGCGCCCTGCGCCTTTGCGCCGCCGGATGGGACCATACTCCTGGTAGTACTTCTCCGACATGGCGAGAACTCAGGCGACGCAACAAATGCCGATTCTCTGTTCACAATAAGATCAAGCGCAACAGCGTGTAAAGCGTATCACGTCTGCATGCGACTGTCAAGGCTTGACGAACGCCAGTCCGCGTTCGCGCATGCTGACAAAACGCCCGTTGCCGATCACCAGATGATCGAGTACATCGATGTCGAGCAAACGTCCGGCCTCGATCATCTGCCGGGTAACGACGATATCCTCAGGCGAGGGGGTCGGATCGCCGCTGGGGTGATTGTGCACAACAATGATGGATGCTGAGTTCAGACGAATGGCTTCTTTGAACACTTCGCCAATCCGCACCATTGATGCGTTCAGGCTGCCAACGTACACCGTCTGGATTTTCTGGACGCGATTTTTGGTGTCCAGGCAGATCGCGCGCAACTGTTCCTGATCGAGGTGGCTCATTTCGATCTGCATGAGCTGCGCCGCGTCGGTGGGGGATCGGATCTGAAACCGTTCCTCGCCGCTTGCCAGCAGCAGACGCCGCCCGATTTCCAGCGCCGCCTTGAGTTGTGCGGTCTTGGCTTCGCCCATGCCGCGGCGTTGCGCCAGTTCTTCAAAACCGGCGCGTTGCAGCCCGCTCCATCCGCCAAATTCGATCAGCAACTGCTGCGCGAGCTGGATGGCGTTCATCCCTTCGACCCCCACCCGCAGCAAAATGGCCAGCAGTTCGGCGTCGGCGAGGGCGGAAGCGCCACTGGCGCGCAGCCGCTCGCGCGGTTTGTCGGTCGCAGGAAGTTCCCGAATGCGAATGTGATAATCGGTCATGGTGTGCTCCCATATTCGCTTTGCGCCCCGGCGTCATTGCGTCAACCGTTCAAGGAAGCGCAGCCGCGTCCAGCGCCATCACAGGTGCTACCGCTCAATCGCTCTGTTTGATGCGCCACAGAACCGGCAAAGCGATGAGACTTTCGTCCGGGGAGGGAGCCGGAACCCTGGCGTTTGTCGGGTTGTATCTTCTCTGGTATGATCCCGGGGCGCAAGGAACACCTTTCAGCATGATGCTCAACCCGCCAGACTCGGTCGTTGCGGCAGTCCATACGATGCCAGCCTCGGTTGTTGCCGATTACCAGCGGTTACTGACGCTGATCGGAGTCAACTTTCTGCCGCGCCGCGCTCTCCTGATTCCACGGTACGCACGACGTATGCCATTCCCCGGCGCTGGCGCACCACCCTGGCAACTGGAGGCGATCGCGCGTTTCCTGATCGTTGCGGGGGTCGCCGCGATCAGTGCGGTTCTGCCCGACCGGCGCAACGATATGTACGGGTATACGTCGATTGCCGCTGCACTCGGCATTGATGCGCTGCGCCACGCGCCGACGCTCGACCGTGAAACGCTGGTTGTCGTGCTGACTCCCGGGCGGATCGATGCGCGCAACGGATTGTTCGGCGCAACTCCTGGTTTAGCGGCGCTCTTCCACCCCGTTGCGGCAACGCGCAATACGAACCGCAGCATCCCGGCGCTGGTGCAGGTGCGACGCCCGGGATCGACGCTTCTGGCGATAGCGGACGCCACGACGATCAGCGACGGACGTGACGCCGAAGCGGAGTACGCCGAAGTGCGCAATGTTCTGCTGGCATCGCGCGACCCTGTGGCGCTCGACGCGATCATTGCCGCGCAGTTTGGTCTCGAGCCGCTGCAGGATGTCGTATGGTTGCACGAGGCGCATCGGCAGCGTTTGGGGATAGCAGACCTGAGCGC
>JANWXL010000111.1 GCA_025055265.1 Roseiflexus sp. | reverse complement strand
CTTATTAGTCTGTACAGTAAGTTTTCCGGTGATTTACCGTTTGGGTGCGGCGAAGCATCCGCCTCGTCCTGATGCCGTATGACTTTCGCCGCGCTCAAGGTCGCAAAAAGTCAGAAAACTTCGTTTACGGACTACTTATGGCGTTTGAGAAATAATCCGGTATCGCCAGGTCTAGCCCGCCTGCGCGGGCTTTGCAACCGTAACCCGCGACTTTAGGCGCCGGGCGGGTAGGCGGATAGCGGAACAACTACGCAAAAATCATCAACCATCGGACGCCGAGCCGGACTGGCGATACCGGATTAACCACTTCCACATGTCACGGATACATGCGGTACAGCATGCGCGGGAAGGGTATCGTTTCACGAATGTGGTGCGTCCCGGCGATCCAGGCGGTCGCGCGTTCGATGCCCATGCCAAACCCGCTGTGTGGCACACTGCCATAGCGCCGCAGATCGATATACCACTGGTAATCGTCGATATTCAGCCCGTATTCGCGAATGCGTCGCTCGAGCAGCGCTGCATCGTGGATGCGCTGCGAGCCGCCGATGATCTCGCCGTACCCCTCGGGCGCCAGCAGATCGGCGCACAGCGCCACCTCCGGTCGCTGCGGATCGGGTTCCATGTAAAAGGCTTTGATGGCGCTGGGGAACCGTTCGACAAAAACCGGACGGTCAAACATCGACGCGATGAGCGTCTCGTGCGGCGCGCCAAGGTCTTCGCCCCATTCCAGTGGCGTGCATCCCTCGACTTCCGTGTAGCGCTCGGCGATGAGGCGCAGCGCTTCGTCGTAGGTGATGCGCGGAAACGGCGGCACACACCGCTCGAGCGGCTTCGTGTCGCGCTCGAGGGTGGCGAGGTCATCAGCGCGGCGCTCCAGCACACGCTGCACGATGGCGCTGACGAACTGCTCTTGCAGCGCCAGATTATCGTCGTGCAGGGCGAACGCCACTTCCGGCTCAATCATCCAGAATTCGGTCAGATGTCGGCGCGTTTTCGATTTCTCGGCGCGAAAGGTCGGACCGAAACAGTAGACCTTGCCGAAACTCATCATGCCGGCTTCAACGTAGAGCTGACCGGTCTGACCGAGGTAGGCGGTTCCGAGGTCGAAGTAGGTTGTGGCAAAGAGGTTGGTTGTTCCCTCTGCAGCGCATGGCGTCAGGATGGGCGTGTCGAAGCGCACGAACCCCTGGGCATTGAGCCATTCCTGCGCCGCAGCGATAATCTCGGCGCGAATACGCAGGAGCGCGTGCTGCTTTGAGGAACGCACCCAGAGATGCCGGTGTTCCATCAGGAACTCGACACCGTGTTCTTTCGGCTGAATCGGGTACTCCGGCGCAATCTGGATGATCTGGATGTTGCTGACATCAAGCTCAAACCCGCCAGGCGCGCGCTCATCGGCGCGAACCGTTCCGGTAATGCGGCAGGAACTTTCCAGGGTCAATTGCTGTGCGGCGGCAAACGTCTCTTCGGTGACATTTTTGCGAAACACCACGCACTGCATGACGCCGCTTCCGTCGCGGAGCCGGATGAAGATCAGTTTGCCTTTTTCAGTCTTGTGGGCGACCCACCCGGCAAGGGTGACGATCTGCCCATTATGGCGCGCAATGTCGCGAATGGTGGCTGTGGGAAGGAGTGACATAGCCATATTTCCATCAAGCCTGAGATGTGTTGGCATTGAGTATAGCACATTGCGCGACGTAAAACCGCAAACCGGGTGTGGTCTTTTTTGCTCTTACTGATACAACCGCATCCCCACCCGATACCCGCCATCCACGTAGATGGCGCTGCCGGTCATGTAATCGGCATCGTCGCTGGCGAGGAACACAGCGGCGCGCCCAATGTCGCGCGGCGTTCCCAGGCGTCCCCACGGAATCTGCCGCGCTGCGCGCTGCAACTCCTCCTCAGAGGCGAACTTGCGCTCGCCAGGGGTATCGATGTGCCCCGGGTTGATGACATTCACGTTGATCCGGTAGGGCGCCAGTTCGGCAGCCAGCGTCGGCGCAAACTGGTTTACTGCTGCTTTTGCCATGTTGTACGCGGCGCTGGTTGGCAGGGGAATCTGCGAGAGGATCGATCCGATAATGATGATTTTGCCCGGACCGCTGCGCGCGACCATGTGACGCGCCGCTGCCTGGCAGGTGTGGAAGACGCCAAACTGCGTCACCTCAATCGTCCGCAGCACGTGCTCCCACTGCGCCTCTACCACCGGTTCCCGGATCGAAAACGCGGCATTGGCGACCACAATATCGATCCGTCCGAAGTGCTCGATAGCTGTGGCGAACATGCGCTCGACCGCGTTGCGATCCGCCACATCGCCGTACACGACCAGCGTGCGCCTGCCCAGCGCCTCGACCTCGGCGGCGGTCGAGCGTGCATCGACCACATCCGGCGTATCCGGCGGCAGATCATTGAGCGCCACGTCGGCGCCCTCTTCCGCCATGCAGAGCGCAATTCCCCGACCGATGCCGCGCGCGGCGCCGGTGATCAGCGCAACTTTATCCTTCAATCGCTGCATTGCGAATCCTCTCTGTTTCTTCTGCGAGCATCAGATACCCGAAGCAGGATGGCTTGTGAAAATCGGCAGGCGTCGTGAAGGTCGGCGACCAGCAACTGAACTCGGGTTCGCCGTCGCGTGGGCGTTCGATGCGGAATAGATTGGCGCGCCAGACCGACGGGAGCGGTTCAGATGCAAGGCAGCGCCAGGGCAGCGCCAGGATCGCCGTCCAGCGACCGGCATCGTCTTCCCGGCGCGCCCACCAGCGCGCATCGGCGTTCCACGCCAGATCGACGCGCAGCGTGGCGCGATCCTCGTGCGGGTTGCTGATCCGTGCATCGAAAAAGACGCCATTGGGACTGATCTCGAACTCAAAGTACTCCGCTGGTGTCGTCGCGCCAGGGCTGATGAACAGTTCGACGACCTCTTCATCATAGATCGGTTCGTCGCGCTCGTGGTACGTGCCCCAGATGTCGCGGTCCTCGCAGTCGAACCGTACATACAGGCAGTCGGCGTCGTACCCCAGGCGCGCCATCGTCTGCTGGATCGCCGGTCCGCCGCCATCGGCGAGGAGAAATGGCGTGATTGCCGGCAACGGCGTCCAGTCCCAGGCAAAGGGGTCATCGCCTGCCGACCATTCTGGCGGCACACGCACGACATGGTAATGGGGCAATTCATTCATCGTTCCGCCTCCCAATCACCAGAGGCGCAATTCCTGGCGCACGCCGCGCATATCGACCTCAAATTCCAGACCGATCACCGGCGGACGGCTATAGTACCACTGAAATGCATGAACCGCGACGGCGCCGAGCGGCGCGAGCAACGTATCGGTCAGAAAATCGAGCGGCGAGTGCACCGAGTAGACCGCCATGCCGGTCAGATCATCGACGCTGCACCCCAGCGCCGCCAGTCGCCTCATCATTACATCCATCACAAACGTCGCCTTTGTGCGCATCGCTTCGGGCGAGGTCTGACCTTCGGCAACAATGCCGCGCTCGTCGAGATCGCCTGCGCCTGCGATGACGAACGTGCGTCCTGTTATCGATGAAGGGATCGTATAGGAGAAGGCATAGAGCAAGGGTTCTTCCGGCGGCGCGAATGCTGGCGCAACATTCGTGCGTGCGACCGGGTTTGTCCCATCGAGCAGAATGCCGCGCGTCTCCAGTTCGACGCGGTATCCGGCGTTGAAGACGCCAAAATCCTCCATACTCCACGGTTTGGGAGCGCGCAATTCGATGGCGCAGAGCGCCGCAGACGGCCGCCCGATCGACTCCAGATGGCGGTCGATCCGGGCGAACCCGTCGCGGTACGGCAGCGGACGCTGCAGGGTTGCGCGCACGATCTCGAAGCCGGGCAGCGCCACAACACCCGCCGAGTAGGGCGGACCGCCGGGCAAAAACGCAAATCCGCCAGCAGGATTCTCAACCAGTTGCATGGTTTGCTCCTTCTCACAGCTTGATCGCGCCCTCCGTCAGTCCCTTGAAGTAGAGACGCTGGAAGAGGGCGAAAATGATGATACCAGGAGTGACGGCAATCACATACACTGCGGCGATCCGCGGATACGCCCACTGCCCCATGCCGGAGTGCGCCGACGCCAGCACTACCGGCAGCGTGCGCGTCGCCTGATCGTTTGTCAGGGTCACCGCCAGCAGATATTCGCCCCACACCCCGACGAAATTGACCATCGACACCACGACGATGCCGTTGAGCAGAAGCGGCAGGAGCACCAGAAACAGCGTGCGCCAGGGTCCGCAGCCGTCGATGCGACTGGCTTCAACCAGTTCGTGCGGCAACTGTTCGAAGATTCCCCGCATGATCAGAATGCTGACCGCCAGATTCAGGGTAACGTAGGGAAAAATCAGACCGACAACCGTGTTGAGCAAGCCAAGTTGTCGCTGAATCTCATAGATTGAAATCAGCGAGAGCAGGCGCGTCGGAAAGAAGAGCGACGCGATCAACAGCCAGATCAACAGCATCCGACCGGGCAGGCGCACGTGCACCAGCGCATAGCCGCCGAGAATGGCGCAAAACGTCGTGATTGCCACCGTCGCCAGGGTCACGAAGATGCTGTTGAACATGTTCTGCGGCAGCGTCTGAATGCGGGTGAGCACGAATCCGTAATGGCTGAAATCGAACTGGCGGGGCCAGAAGTTGGTCGTGTACGACTCCGGCAGCGACTTGACCGACATGAGCAGCACCCAGATCAGCGGCAGCAGAATAATCGCCACCCCCAGGTTGATCACCACGTGTTTGGCGATCAGACCCGTGGGAAAACGGCGCCGATGATGACGCTGGATCGTCACAGCCACGATACGCCTCCCTCTAGTCGCGCGAGCGGAACACGTAGAGCATTCCGACCACAAACACCATCATCACCGCCGCGCCGAGCCAGCCGATCGCTGCGGCATACCCCTGCAACCAGTCGCCAATACGGAATGCCAGATCGTACATGTACACCGTCCAGGAGTAGGTCGGCGAGGTGCGCTGAAATCCGCCAAAAATCAGATACTCGTCAATCACCGACATCGCTGTGCCGAAGCGCAGGACGACCAGAATCGAGAGAATGGGCAGCAGACGCGGCACAGTGACGCGCCAGAGCAGTTGCCACTCATTGGCGCCATCGATGCGCGCCTGTTCCGAAAGATCTTTGGGGATTGCCGCAAGACCAGCGAGAAAGAACATCGTGTGATACCCCAGCCCCCACCAGACCTCCATAATGACGACCGCTGGCAGCGAGAGCGGCGTACCTCCCAGCCACTGCGGCGCCGTCTGGCGGTTGAACAGCCCAAGCCACTCGACCAGAATAGTGTTGACCGGTCCGATCTGAAAATCGAAAAGCCACTTCCAGAGCACAAACACCAGCGGACCGGGAATAACGGCGGGAATGAGAAGAATGATGCGATAGAACGATGAGAGCCAGGGCGTGGTCACGCGGTCGATCAGCACTGCCAGGACGAGCGGGATCAGGATGGTGAGCGGCACGAACGCAACAGTAAACGCAAAAGCGCGCAGCATGCCGACGTGAAAGAGCGGATCGTTGAGCGCGTTGATATAATTTTGCAACCCGACAAAGTTGGGCGGGTTGCGCTCGAGATATTTGTAATCGGTGAAACTCAGAACAAAAACGCGAATGATTGGATAAATCTGCCAGCCGACGAAGAAGAACGTCGCTGGAACCAGAAAGAGAACATTGGCATAATCACTCAGGCGATACGTCGAACGCCACGTGCGCGCCGCACTCGCCACCCTGGAAGCAACTGTCGCCATAGGCGCCTCCCCGCTGTAGGTGACCGTCACCTCCGCCAGCGCTGCCGTCCTGCCAGTCATCCACTGCTGCCTGCCAGCGACACCGGAGCAATGCCGCTTCCCCCGCGTGACGGTCACCTCTGCCGGTCACCTGTACCCTACCCTGCTTTGGCGATCTCCGCCGCCACCGCGTCCTTTGCCTTCTGCAGCGCAGCGCGCGGGTCCGACTCCTTGCCGGTCAGGTATTCCTCCCAGTACGGCTTGCCGATCACGAACTGCGTCAGACCGAAGGGATGGTTGGTGATTGCTCGCGCCCGCTCGAACTGCTCCCGCACCAGCGCCACGAAGGGCTGCATCCAGTCGGGTTTGTTCGCTTCCCACTCCGCGTAGATCGACTTGTAAGGCGGCAATTGACCCGGATGGGCCGTTGGCGATCCGGCGATTGAGTCCTTCCAGATCTGCTGATTGTAGGTCAGCGCGCGCATATACTCAACCGCCTTCTCCTTGTTCTTCCCGTACTTGAACAGACACGCCCCCGTCGTCCAGAAGACGGTGCCGCCCTGGCTGTTGGCGAAGCGCGGCAAACCCGCCATCTGCAATTTATCGGAGAAGCCGCCGGTCTGCGCAAAACGAAGCGGCGCATTGAAATACTTCGTGTAGTAGGCGACCTGCTGCGCAGCGAACGCGCCTTCGTCCGGCGTATTGTTCACGCCGCCGTCAGTCGTGCCTTCGTTGAGAATATCGGGGTTTGCCAGGTCCTTGATCTTCTTCATCAGAACGAGCGCTTCGACGGCTGGCTCGCTGGTGAAGTCGAAGAGACCTTCAGGAGTGTAGACATTCGTGCTCAGGCTGTGGGTGAACGGCGCCAGCGAACGCCATCCGCGCGCGTCGTAGGTTGCGCCATACGGCGCTGCGCCGGAGTCAACCACCTGCTTCGCATTTGCCAGATACTCGTCCCAGGTTGTCGGGACAGTCGTAATCCCGGCTTTGTCCGTCAGATTGCTGTTCCAGGCCATGCCAATCACGTCGAGCAGGAAGGGCCAGCTGTAGAGTTTGCCGTTTACCGTACACTCTTCACGGATCGGCGGAAGAATGTCATCGACCACGTCTTTGGGAATATAGTCGTCCCACGGCTCGATCACATCCGCCTTGATCAACTGGCTCATCTCGACGAACGGGGTCATGCCGACGTATACATCCCACGTGCTTTCCTTGTTTTTCGCTTCCGCCACGAAACGTTCGATGCCGAACCCCTGTACCGGTGCGATCTGGAAGTTCAATCCCTCGAATGCGCTATTGACCTGAGGGATAGCCGGATGAAGATCGACAATCCACTGGTAGAACGTCGGCGTCAGCGGACGCGATGCCGTTTGCGCTGGTGCGCTTCCCGGCGCGGTTGCCGGCGCTGATCCGCCACAGGCGGCGAGCAGGGCGCCGCCTGCTGCGGTCGCTGCGCCGCTGGCCAACAGCCGCAGCATCTGCCGGCGGGTGAGGGATGGTCGGGCGCCGTTCGAGTCTGTCTGGTGGGAAATCTTCACTGGACGCCTCCTTCACGTGTGGTGAATACTGAACTGACAAGCCAGCGTCAAAACGACGCGACAATCATCGAAGCACACCCCGCGACGGGCTCAGAGCGCTTGAAATCAGGAAACTGGCGCTACGACAGTCGGACGCCAGAGTGCAACAACCCCAGCTCCTGGTCGAGCACCATTGCGGTAATACCGAGCAACACGGCGTCACTCCGTTCCGGGATCAGTTCGACGCGGGTCATAGCTGCCAGCGGCTCGAGGACATGACGCGCCAGCGATGCTCGGACCGCTTCGAGCAACGGCGGACCGAGAACTGCGATGGCGCCGGTCACGACGATGCGCTCAACGTTGAGCAGACCGACAACATTTGCCACGGCGACGCCCAGATAGCGACCTGCTTCCTCAACAATGGCGGCGACGCCCGGATCGCCCGCCTCAAGCGCTTGTCGGACAACGTCGAGATCAACCGCAGCCGCCGAAGACGCCAGCGTGCGCAGGCGCGATGCCGGGTCGCTGAAATATTTCCGCGCAGCGCGCAGAATCGCCGGAACGCTGGCGACCGTTTCCAGGCAGCCGATGTTGCCACAGTTGCAGCGCAGACCGTTGTCAGCGACGACGACGTGGCCGATTTCACCGGCGCCGAACCCATCGCCATTGAACAGGGTTCCATTCAACACAATCCCTGCACCGACACCCACGCCGACGCTGATCACCACCAGGTTGCCGCTGGCGGCGCCGCCGCCGAACATATACTCCGCCAGCGCCGCCAGGTGCGCGGCGTTGTCCAGATAGACTGGCAGATGGTATCGTTCCTGAAGCACCTGTCGCAATGGTGCATCGACCAGACCGAAATTGACGGCGCACCGCACGATCCCGCGCACCGGATCCACAATTCCCGGCATGCTCAGCCCGATGCCAAGGATGCGGGTTGTGGCATCGGCGCGCAATTCGTCGATCAGCCGGGAAAGGTAGCCGGGCAGCTCCGCCGGTCGATAGCCATACAGCGACAGACTGACCCGCCGCTGAATACCGCCGCGCATATCCACCAGCGCCCCGACGATCTGTGTATCCTCAAAACTCAATGCCAGAACGCCGTGCGCCTCGTGCACAATGCGCAACAGAACAGGCAATCGCCCGCCAGATGATTGACCGGCGCCGGTCTCCTCCACCAATCCCTGTTCGATCAGTTCACCAACCACGGTCGAGACGGTTGTACGGGTCAGTCCAGTCTTTCGCGCGATATCCGCCCGGCTGATCGCTTCATCCTCGTAGATGACGCGGAGTACTAACCTGCTATTGTGATTTTTGGTATGCTGCCGCGTGGCTTTTGCCAGAAAGCCCTTCATGTATTGTTCTGCACCAGAAAGCGACCTCCGCCGGTGCGCGCCATGCACCGCTTTCGGTCGTTCTCGACAGAAGCGCCAAACATGGGTTAGAATAGCGACGGAGATTTATGTTAGTTCAGTGAACTGACAAAGACTCTATCACACCGCTGAATGTTTGTCAATGCTTCGTTAAGCAGGGAGGTCGGTCATGCAGACGTCGGTCTTTGTGTTTGCGTATGATCTGGCAGATGAGGGATACGGGCATGTGCTCGACACAGTGCGCGAACGCGCTGGCGCCAGCGCGGTGAACCTGGCGTGCAGCTACCACCACGCACGCGATGTTTTTCCGCACAACCCGCGGCGGAAGGTGCGTTTTCTGGAAGGCGGGGCGTGCTTCTTCCGTCCTGATCCGTTGCGGTATGCCGATCTCAGAATTCAGCCAATCGTCAGCCGTCTGACTGACGACCACGACCCGCTCGGTCGCTGCATCGAAGAAGCCGAACAACGCGGCATGGCGGTGCGCGCATGGACGACCAACCTGCACAACACCAGTCTTGGCTCACGTTACCCCGATTGCGCGCTGCAGAACGCCTTCGGCGATCCCTACATCACCTGCCTCTGCCCGGCAAACCCGGATGCGCGCGCCTACCTGCGCGCTCTCAGCGCCGACATCGCCAGTCGTGGCGTACAGGCCATCCTTCTCGAGTCCATCGGCTACCATTCCTTCGATCACGGCTATCATCATGAACGCAGTTTCGTACCGCTCGCGCCTGCCATCCGTTTCCTGCTCGGACTCTGCTTCTGCCCGCATTGCACGGCTCACCTGAGCGCCAGCGGCGTCGATGTGGATCATGTGCGCCGGTTTGTGCAAACTGAAGTGGGAAAGGTGTTTGATGGCAAGCCGAGCGACGTGGAGACCATTCCCGTCGAGCGCGAGGCGCTGGCGGCGCTGGCGGACGGCGAACTCGGCGCCATGCTCGACGCGCGCTGCGCTATCGTGACCTCGCTGGTTGCCGAGATCACCGATGCTGTCAGCGCCGTCGGTCCGACACAGGTCATCGCTATGGACATGTCGGGCGCTGCCGTCGGATATGCCACCGGCATGCCCACCGGCGACCCGGCGCCGATGCGCGCCTGGGAGGACGGCCTCGATCTTCCAGCGGTCGCGGCGGCGTGTCACGGCATCGCAGTGCTCGCCTATGCGCGCGATGTCGCCCGTATACGCGACGACCTCGACGCCTATGCGCGCCTGTTGCCTGCCGGGGTCAGCCTGACTGTCGGGGTGCGCCCAATGCCGCCGGACTGCCACAGCGCCGCCGAGATGGCGCCAAAAGTCGCCCTCCTGCGCGAACGCGGCGTCGCCAGTATGGATGTGTACCATTACGGCTTAATGCGGTTGCACCACCTCGATTGGGTGGGAGAGGCGGTGCGAAACGGGACAGGTTGAAGGTGGGAAGGTTGAAGGTAGCGCCGTTGCACCGCACCGTCGCATCACAGCAGCGCATCGCAACGGCGCGGCGATGCACCGTACCGTCGCAGGTAGAGGCGTTGCACTGCAACGTCTCAGCGATGCACCGCACCGTTGCGGATCGTGACACGGTACAGGTTGAACGTGGTCATTGAACGTTACCAGTGATGCAGGAATGCACCTCCGTGCACTCTTCGGGAACGTGGCACATTAATGAATAGGGGCGCCCCCCCAGTGGGCGCCCGACCGTGTTCTGTCTATTTTTCCGTCCAGCGCACCTCGTGCGAGTAGAACACGTTGCGATCCCTGATCCACGCCGTCTGAACGGTGAATTTCGCCGATTGACCCGGTTCCAGATTGCGCGTGGTCACAAAGGCTGTTCCGCGCGCCGCAAGCGTCTCAGTATCGCCCACCTGCCCGCGAATGGAAATCTCGACCGCCACGTCGTATGCGGTTTTTGCACCGATGTTCATGACAACGCCAGACCAGTATTTCTTTCCGTCCCTCCCGACCGCTTGGG
>JANWXL010000557.1 GCA_025055265.1 Roseiflexus sp. | reverse complement strand
TCCATTTGCCACATTCGTGCCGCCGTAGATCGTGCGTCCCGCTGATCCCTGCGCCACGCCGAAGCAGATCTGCCCCGCTGCCAGCGAAATGCCGTAATCGCCGTAGTCGCCAGCAAAGTAGATATCGCGGTCGATGATCGTCCGTCCGGTGATCCAGCCGTCGCCAGATGCGCCTGGTGAACATGATCCGTCCGTAGCGGTGGTTTTCATCCAGAACTCAATGGTGAAATCGCCGCCGACGTCGGCAGGAACCTGCGGGTCGATCCGCACCTTCACCCGGTCGATGTCGCCAGTGCCGTTGCCGTAGAACTGGAGCGCAAAACCGTTGCTCGCTGGTTCCGCCGGAGACGCGGGCGCGACGAGCGCGAACGAGAGAAAAGCTATGCCGACGAGCACAGTCAGAATTTGTGCAAACCAAAAATGATGACAGCGCATCTCAACTCCACTGATCAGCCTCAGACATGCCGATAGTACAGGCGACACATTACCAGAGGATGAACATTGGATGACGGAGCGTGAGCGCCAGACTATTGAGATCACATCCACATGCACACTGCACCGAACCAGCGCAATCGCGCAATTCCCCCATACTACAGATAATGCCGAATCATCTCACGCCAGTGTTCGATGCGGTGCGCTTCACCGGGCCAGATGTGCAGTGCGTGCGGGATATCCTTTTCCCACAGCGCCGCACTGAGCGCGCGGTTGGTCCAGATAAATGGATCTTCCTCGCCGATGACCAGGATGATCTCCATGCGCCGCAGGTGCGCAAGGATCGCCGGATCAGTAAGGCGCGGGATGAAATGGCAGGGGGTGTGAAAATAGATCGTCTCGTCATAATATCCGTCAAAGAGTGCAGGAAACGATCCGGTTGCCACGGTCAGATCATAGCGCCCGCTCAGCGCGACGACTTTGTGGAACAGGTGGGGATGGCGGAAGGCGATGTTGACGGCGTGATAGGCGCCCAGGCTGCACCCATGGGCGATGACGAACGGATTGGGGTTGAGTTGCCGCGAGAGTGACAATACCTCTTCAAGAATATAAGACTCATACTGTACGTGTCGTGCAATACGCTCCTGCGGCGGACGGTGAAAAGCATACAGACTTTCACGGTCGATGCTGTCAACGCAGTAGAGTTGCAAAAACCCCTGCTCAATCGAGGGACGCAACGTTTCAACTAACCCCCAGTTCTCATAATCGTAGAACCGACCGGCGCGGGTTGGAAAAACCAGCACCCGCGCGCCTGCATGACCGATGACCAGCATTTCCATGTCCCGCTGCAACCGGGGACTCCACCACAGATAGTACTCTCGCTGCACAGACGGTCACTCGCTCTCCACTGGCGCACAGCAAGGCATGCGCGCTGTCTTCAACATACTGATTGAACTTCGGGAACAGGGTCAGAAGCAGCCCGACGGCGCCGCGCACATCCATACGATGTGCCGGTTCTTCTGCCATCATGCTCCATGTACTATACCAGGGTTAGAAACACGTTAAGAATGTGTACAGATTCGATTGTGACCTGTCGCCCCAGCGTTCATCACGTCTGCTGGCCGTTTGCCAGCATCGCAATGTATGGGCGAAGAATATGCGTCCACACCTGATAGCCCTTTGCGCTCAGGTGCAATCCATCTGCGTCGAACAACTCGGCGCGCGGTCGCCCATCGGGTCCCAGCATGGACGTGTACACATCGACATAGTATCCGGATGGGCGGTGCTCCATCAGCGCACGCGCAGCGTTGTTGACCCGCTGTATCTTGTCACGCAGGTTCCAGCGCGCCAGGCTGGGTTTGATCGAAATGTACGCGACCGGGATCGGTCCGAGGGTGGTATCGATCCGGGACAGCATCGCGCGCAGGGAACGCACAATGTCGTCAGGTGAGCGTCCATCGCCGAGATCGTTATCGCCAGCGTAGAGCACCATCGATCCCGGAGCGCACGGAACAACCAGCCGGTCGAAGAAGTGCACACAGGCGGCAAGAGTCGATCCGCCGAACGCGCGGTTGACCACAGGCCATGGCGCCATATCCTCGCTGAGCGTCGTCCAGAGACGGAGCGACGAACTGCCATAGAATAGCACGGCGCCAGGCGGAGGCGGCGCCGTCGTATTCAGTTTTTCCAGTTCCTGCACCTCGGGTTCGTACCACTCCAATGCGATCCTCCATCCAGTGCTTCAGAGCGCTAGACGCGACGCCAACAGGCAGCGCAAGAGACGACAATAACGTCTAATAGACTTTGAATACATACTCCGCTCTCAGCCCACTCGCCCGGCGCCTGAAGTCGCAGGCGACGGTGGCGAAGCCCGCCTGCACGGGCTCGATCAGGCAATACCGGATTATTTTCTCAAACTCCATCAAGGCGGAATGCCGCTGCCTTCCGCCGCGATTGGGTGTGCGCTTACCCACACGCTCAATACGCCGATCTGCGGTATCATGATAGCGTGACCAGTTTTTGTGCAAACATCGCTGTGACAGACGTTTCTGACAATCTGCCTATTGAATTGCCGCTCCTCATATTGCGCGGCATGGTGATCTTTCCTCCCAGCGTCGTGCCGGTGGCAGTGAGCCGTCCGGCAGCGATCCGCCTGGTAGATGACGCGGTGACCGCTGGCGGCGTCATCGCGGTCAGTGCACAACGCGACGATAACCCTGAGCAGTGCTATGCAATTGGCGCATCGGCGCGGGTCCATCGCCTGGTGCGCCTGCACGACGGGACGCTCCGTATCGCGTTGCAGGCGCTCGAACGGATTGCCATTGAGCAGGTGACGCAGCGTGACCCGTATCTCCGCGCTCTGGTGCGCTCCCTGCCGGATCGAACCGACGATCCGGACATTGCAGCGCGCGCGGAGGAGGCGCGTGAACGCGCCCGTGAGCTGCTTGATGCGCTGCCGCCGAATGAGGAACTGCGCACTCAACTGGATTCTGCCGATGACCCCCGTCATCTGGCGGCGCTGCTGGCGTCGATGTGCCTGGTGCGCGCCAATCTTGCCGAGCGTCAGACGCTGCTGGAAATTGCCGACGTGGGCGAACGCCTGACGCGGATAAGCGCGCTGCTCACCCAGGAACTGGCTATTCTGCGCGGTCATTTGAGAATGTAGTACGCGCCTCGTTTGTCGCCGACGCGCAACAGCAAACCGCGCTCGACCAGATCGACGAGATCGCGCCGCAGCGTTTCGGCGGAGACATCCGGCGCAAGTTCTTGCATGTCGCGGTTGGTGATGCGCTGATGTTCCGCCAGAAAGAGCAGTGCCGCAATCTGCCGCTCGTTCAGCCCCATGCGTCGCCAGGCGGCGACGTCGGCGCCTCCCGCGTCGGCGCGGTCGTCGCCGGTGCGCCCGTACAGCGTCACCAGGAATCCGGCGGCCGTCTCGCGGAACTCCGGCGGCGGCAGCCCGGCGTCCGCCATCTGCCGCAGCATACGGTCAATACCATAGCCGAGACGTTCGATCAGCCCCAGGTCCGCCAGCGCCTGCACCAGCGTTTCGTTCCGGCTGAAACGTTCTTCGACCAGGTTCTGCAGCGTGACGTGCCCCGGCAACCGCCCTGGTGAATAGCATTCCAGGCGGTCGCTGAACAGCAGCACGCGGATGGAGTCGCCGCGGATAGTGTAGTCACGGTGCGCCAGGGCATTGATCAGGGCTTCGCGAACCGCCCCCAGCGGAAACTGCGTCCAGTCCTCCCGTTCCAGCCCGACCATGCGGCTGCCCCGGCGCATATGTTCCACCAGCCAGCGCTCGGCGCGGCGCGCTGTCTCTGGCAGAGTGTCGCGGATGTCTTCGCGCAGAAATTCGTCGCTCATCTCGCGCCCCTGGTAGCGCACCAGCGTTACTTCCGCCTGCGGAAACCAGCGCTCAACCTCGATGCCGAAGAGAAGCAAACCCGCATTAGTGGGTATAAATTCAGTTTTGCCTGTGGCGGCATCGGTGCGCTGTGTCAGGCAACCGCGCCGGAGCAGAAACGCCAGCGGATCGGCTTCGGCGATTGGACCAACACGATGCGCATAGGCGGCGATTTTCTCCCGATCCAGATCGGCGAGCGTCGCGTCCGGCGGCGTCATCCGGTCCCAACTGGTTTCACCCCGCTCGATCAGGAGTTGTCGCAGCGCATCGGGGGGAAGCGGCGCATTCACTGCGCCTTCCCGTCGCAGATAGGTTCCGCCGACGCTGTAGACGTGGGGCAACCCTGAAGGAACGGTAACGATCAGCAGGGTGGCGCCATTGTGCGTGACGACCGCAGGCAGCGGCAGGACCAGCGGCGGCAGGCATGCCAGCGCCGCGTCGAGCGCCATTGCGCGCGCAGCGTCAGCGTCCGCCACTCCTTCGACCTGCCGCCCGCGCATACCGATCACGACCGTTCCCCCGGCGCCATTCGCCATTGCCGCCAGCGTCTGCGCCAGGTCTGCGGGGCGCACATTCGCCCGCACAAATGCCAGGCGTTGCCCTTCCGTCTGCGTGAGGAGATCAGCAATCGCCTGTTCCTGAGTATCCATCATCCGCCCCGGTTCTTTATGAGTATCGAACGAAGATGATTGTAGCACAAAATAGCGATTGCGTCTTGCGCAATTCGCATGTCTGTGCTATTCTTGGCGCTATGAAACCATCACCCTTTGAACAGTTCGTGACCTTCATCTACGTCCGCGACCTGCACGTCAGCGACGCCTTCTACGGCGATCTTCTCGGTTTGCCGCTGGCGCTCGACCAGGGAACGTGCCGTATCTATCGCGTGGCTGGCGACGCTTATCTGGGCGTCTGTCAGCGGAGCGACGCCGCTGCGTCCCAAACGCCTGGCTCACTCATCCTGACGCTGGTTGTGCAAGATGTGGACGGGTGGCATCGTTATCTGGCGGATCACGGCGTGACGATCGAGCAACCGCCGCAGCACAACCCACGGTTCAACATCTACCACTGCTTCCTGCGCGACCCGGATGGGTATCTGGTCGAAATTCAGCGGTTCCTTGATCCGGCGTGGCCCGGCACAGGTTAAGGGTTGTTCGGAGCGCCTGGCGCAGGGAGGGATAAACGTTCTGTGAGGCGCGTTTTCTCAATCCCACACAAAGGCGCAGAGATTAAGAGCAAAGCTCAGCACATGCCCGACACACGCACCCACGATATTATCACGCT
>JANWXL010000078.1 GCA_025055265.1 Roseiflexus sp. | reverse complement strand
CGAACTGAGCGGCGCCTTGCAGGGCGAGCACCTTGGTAATCGCTGCGGTCAGCGTGGTTTTGCCGTGGTCGACGTGGCCGATGGTGCCGACGTTGACGTGCGGCTTGGTGCGCTCAAACTTCTGCTTTGCCATTGTTTCTTATTGCTCCTTGCAGAGTGCTTACAAACCTGGCCTTGAACCGAGACGAACTAACCGCGCCGTTTTTCGATGATCTCTTTTGCCAGAGGCTCCGGCAGCGGTTGATAATACGCAAACTCCATCGATGACGTTGCGCGCCCCTGCGTTGCCGAGCGCAGGTCGGTCGTATAGCCGAACATGGTCGCCAGCGGGACGTACGCCCGGATGACCTGCGCGTTGCCGCGCGCCTCCATGCCTTCGACGTGACCACGGCGCGAATTGATGTCGCCGAGAACGGCGCCGAGGAACTCTTCCGGCGTCACAATCTCGACTTTCATCACCGGTTCGAGCAGGATCGGACGACCCTTTCGCACCGCTTCTTTCAGACCCATCGACGCGGCGATCTTGAAGGCCATTTCCGACGAGTCGACCTCGTGGTAGGAGCCGTCGTAGAGCGTGACTTTGATATCGACGACCGGATAGCCCGCGATCACGCCGCTTGCCATCGCTTCTTTGACGCCAGCTTCAACCGCCGGGATGTACTCGCGCGGAATGACGCCGCCGACGATGGCGTTGACGAACTCGAAACCCTTGCCGCGCTCGAGCGGTTCGACCTGGAATTTGACGTGGCCGTACTGACCCTTGCCACCGGTCTGCCGCACGAACTTGCTGTCCACGTCCGCCGGAATCGTGATCGACTCGCGATACGCCACCTGCGGCTTGCCCTGATTGGCTTCGACCTTATACTCACGACGCATGCGGTCGACGATGACTTCCAGGTGAAGTTCACCCATGCCAGCGATGATCGTCTGACCAGTTTCCGGGTCGGTGAAGACGCGGAACGTCGGGTCCTCCTCCGCCAGTTTGCTGAGCGCGATCGCCAGCTTATCCTGGTCGGCTTTCGTCTTTGGCTCGATCGCCAGTTGAATGACCGGCTCCGGGAAGCGAATGCTCTCCAGCACAATCGGATCGTTCGGATCGCAGATCGTATCGCCGGTGTAGCTCTGCTTGGGACCGACCATTGCGGCGATATCGCCAGCGTAGACCTCTTTGATCTCTTCGCGATGGTTGGCGTGCATCTGCAACAAGCGACCGATGCGTTCACGCTGATTGCGCGTCGAGTTGAGCACGTAGGAGCCGGTCTCCAGCTTGCCGGAGTAGACCCGGAAGTACGCTAGTTTGCCGACGAACGGGTCAGAAACAATTTTGAACACCAAGCCAGTGAACGGCGCATCTTCCGACGCCGGGCGCGTGATCATCTCCACGCCGTCGTCGCCAGCGACCTGACCGGGGCGCGTCCCGCGCACCGGCGGAATATCGACCGGCGAGGGCAGGTAGTACACAATGGCGTCGAGGAGGCGCTGCACCCCCTTATTGCGCAGCGCCGCGCCGCACAGCACTGGCACCAGCTTGCCCTGGATCGTCGCCTTGCGCAGCGCCCGGCGCAGTTCTTCGACGCTGAGTTCCTCTCCTTCCAGGTAGAGGAGCATCAACTCATCGTCCGTCTCGGCGATCGCCTCGATCATCTCATTGCGCAGGCGCTCGACTTCGGCGGCAATGTCTGCCGGGATCGCTTCCAATTCCTCGCGCTTCCCCTGATCGTCCACATAGACGACCGCCTTATTGGTGATCAGGTCAACGATGCCGCGGAAGCGATCTTCCGAGCCGATGGGGTACTGGATAGGCACTGGCTTTGCGCCGAGACGATCCCGGATCATATCCACGGTGCGCAAGAAATTGGCGCCGATCCGATCCATTTTATTGACGAAGCAGATCCGCGGCACGTGGTACTTATCGGCCTGGCGCCACACCGTCTCCGACTGCGGTTCAACCCCGGCGACGGCATCGAACACCACCACGCCGCCATCGAGCACGCGCAGCGAACGCTCGACCTCCGCCGTAAAGTCGACGTGACCAGGCGTATCGATGATATTGATGCGATACGGCGTCCCTTCGACCGTCCACTCGGCAGTGGTGGCGGCGGCAGTGATCGTAATGCCGCGCTCGCGTTCCTGTTCCATCCAGTCCATCACCGCCGTGCCCTCGTGCACCTCGCCAAGTTTGTAGGTGCGACCGGTATAGAACAGGATGCGCTCGGTCGTCGTGGTTTTCCCCGCATCGATATGGGCAATGATGCCAATATTTCGTATCCGCTCTAATGGCACTTCACGAGGCATGAGATACTCTCCCCTCTTCTGCGCTACTGATACCGCTCACTCACTTCGCATCCGGTCGCCGGAGACCATCTGGCGCTCACTGCCATCGTGATGCTGATTCCTGCCGCCTCAGAACCGTCCGTAGTGCGAGAAGGCGCGATTGGCTTCCGCCATGCGCTGCACGTCCTCTTTCCGTTTGATCGTTGCGCCGGTATTGTTGTACGCATCGATCAATTCGGCAGCCAGACGCTCATACATCGGCTTGCCCGTGCGGGCGCGCGCCGACATAAGCAACCAGCGCATCGCCAGTGACTGGCGGCGATCGCTCTTCACCTCGACCGGCACCTGATACGTGGCGCCGCCGACGCGCCGTGGCTTGACCTCAATGACTGGGCCCGCATTGCGCACGGCGGTCTCGAAAATCTCCAGCGCAGGCTTTTTCAATCGCGCAGCTGCCAGGTCGAACGCCTTATAGACGATTTTCTCGGCGATGCTCTTCTTGCCGCGCTGCATAACCTTATTAATAAACTGCTGCACCAGCACGCTGTTGTAGCGTGGGTCTGGAGGCGGAATCCGCCGTTCAATCGTGCCTCGACGGGGCATAGGCTACCTCATCACACAGGTCGCAGGCGGCGACTGACAGCGCCGCGCTGTGTCGTGAACCTTACTTCTTCTTTGCCGGAACCGCACTGGTCTTCTTGGTGCCGTACTTCGAACGACCCTGCTTGCGATTGGCGACCCCCTGCGCGTCGAGCGTGCCGCGCACGATGTGGTAGCGCACGCCGGGCAGGTCCTTCACGCGCCCGCCGCGGATCAACACGACTGAGTGCTCCTGCAGGTTGTGCCCTTCGCCCGGAATGTACGCCGTCACTTCCATGCCGTTCGAGAGCCGGACGCGCGCGATCTTGCGCAGCGCCGAGTTCGGCTTTTTGGGCGTCATCGTCCTGACCTGCGTGCAGACGCCGCGTTTGAACGGCGATCCTTTGCCGCGCGTCAGTTTCCCCTTCAACACATTCAGGCTGAAACGCAACGCAGGCGCCTTGACTTTCTTCGTGACCCGCTTGCGTGGTTTCCGAACCAGTTGATTGATCGTCGGCATGCTGATCCTGTCCTCCCCATCGTGCGCGACGCGCGCGCGTCTGCCACGGTTGATCAGTCGCTATGCAAAAAAATAACTTCGCCCTTCACTGGTCGCAGCAACGGCTGCGCCTTAGTTTGGGGCCAGAACGCAGACAATAAAATACCTGTGCGTTTTCCGCACAGCGGTAGGGAAGTATAGCACAGGAACAGACGTCTGTCAAACCTTATCTGAATGATGAGAGGAGTCTGGTATACTACTCCGGGAGGCTCAACGATGAGCGAATTGCAACAGGTGCACGCAGCGTCTGGCGTGACAGGGAGGGCATCATGCGGGAACTCGTTATCATTGGCGGCGGCGCAGCGGGGCTGGCAGCCGGGATGTATGCTCTGGGCAAGCAACTCGATTTTGTGTTGATTTATGAATCGTTGGGCGGCAAAGCGGGGTGGCGGCAGAACCTCGTCGGGCAGGAGGAGGTCGAGTATCTGGCAGGCGAGGAGGCAGTGCGGATTTTTGAGCGCAAAATCGCCATGCAGACCGACCGCACGATCCGCGATACAGTGACTGCGGTGCATCGTTCCGACCAGGGATTTCGCGTCGAGACGCGCAACCACGGCGTGATCGAAGCGCTTGCGGTGATCGTTGCGACCGGCGCCACGCCGGTGCGCCTTAAGGCGACCGGCGCACAGGAGCTGCTTGGTCAGGGGTTGGGCTACTCGGTCACCACCCATGCCCATCTGCTGGCGGGGAAGACGGCGGCGGTGATCGGAGCAACGCACCGGGCGCTGCGCGGTGTTGCTGAACTGGCGCGCACAGCCGAGAAGGTCTACCTGATCATTCCAGAACCGCACGACGTCTCACTGCCGATGATGCATGCCGTCAGTCAGCGTCCGAATGTAGAGATTCTGGCAGGATACACGGTTGATGAGATCGTCGGTCCGATGAACGTCGAGGAGATCGTCGTCTCGCGTGCAAAGGAGCAGCGGCGAATTGCAGTCGATGCAGCGTTCGTCGATCTGGGGTTGCGCCCGTGCAGCGAGATGGTGCAGCACCTGGTGCGCACCGACCAGGATGGATTTATCTGGGTCGATGAGCGCATGGCGACGACGGTTCCGGGCATCTTCGCTGCGGGCGATGTCACGACGTCGTTCGGCGAGCAGGTGCTGATTGCGATTGGCGATGGCGCACGCGCAGCGCTCAGCGCCTACGATTATCTGCTCATGCGGGCGCCGGTTGCGCGCTAACGCAGCGCAACTTCATGCAACGACAGTTCGTCATACTGGATGGAGACACAGGGGCGCAGTGGCGCAGCGCGTGGATTCGCGCAGAAGCGCCTGTACGGAAACGGGCGCCCCTGTGCGATTCAACAAGGAGGAGGGACAGTATGAGTGAGCAGACGCCAGGCGCCGGTCAACCCGAGCCGCAGAAGGAGACGCCGGATCTGGCAACGGAACTGCGCGAGATGGGGCAGCAGCTCGAGGCGCTGTTCCGCGCATTCATCGAAAGCGAACGCACGAAGCAGATGCAGGCGACGGTTGCGCAGAGCGTGCAGAATCTGGCGGCGGTTATTCGCCAGGCGGCAGAGAAGATCCAGAGCGATCCGCGCTTCCAGCAGGTGGAAGATCGTGGTCGCCAGGCGCTCGAACGCGCGCGCGAGAGCCAGGTGTTCCACGATGTGCAGGAAGCGCTGGTCAGCGGTCTTGAGCAGATCAATACGCGGTTGCATAAGCTGGTCGAGAAGCTTGAAGCCGAACGCGCCGCCAGCGCACAAACCGGGCAGCAGGGCGAGGTGAACCCGCCGGTCGAGCATGTTCCGCTCGAAGCGCCAGCCACCGGGGAGACGAAGAAACTGGAGGAGTAGGGGCGTCAACGAATGAGGGTCAACGAATGGGGGGCAACGAATAAACGAATAATGAGAGCGAATAAACGAATGGCGCTATTGTTTATTCGTCTCCTCATTCGATTATTCGTTGACATTCTCGTGGACCTTGCGAAGGAGGGAGCGGCTGGTTCGTCCACGAGGGGCACAAAGGGGCAAGGAGGAAAGCATGCTGATGTGAGATCTTCGTGCTTCTTCGTGCGCTTGGTGGATCGAAAGCAGCGCAGGGCATCCACGAAGGGCACGAAGGGGCACGAAGGAAGGTATGCTGATGTGAGATCTTCGTGTTCCTTTGTGAACTTCGTGGATGATATAATCCTGGTTTGCCTGGCGTTCGGATTGCTGGTATAATGCGATAGGGGAATGCCCCCATAGTCTAGCGGCCCAGGACGTCACCCTTTCAAGGTGAAGATCGCGGGTTCGAATCCCGCTGGGGGTACCACGAATCGCCCGATGAGTCTCTCATCGGGCGATTGCATTTAAGGAAGTGCGAGCCAGCGAATGTTGGAGTTTGAGAACATAATCCGGTATCGCCCGGTCTAGCCCGCGCAGGCGGGCTTCGCAACCGTAGCCTGCGACTGTAGGCGCCGGGCGAGCGGGCGGAGAGCGGAATCATTTTTCAAAAACCATAAGCCCTCGCTCAGGA
>JANWXL010000472.1 GCA_025055265.1 Roseiflexus sp. | reverse complement strand
GCGAGGGGATGGCGATCAGCCTGGCGAGCGCCCTGATCGGGACGCTGCTTGCCCTGCCGATCGGCTATCTGTTGAGTAATGCCGTAGGGCTGGCATTTTTGCGAGTGCCGTTGATCTACCACTTTGCGCTGGACGGCGCCGTGATCTGGCTCGCAGCAGCGGCGGGGATCGGCATTGTCGCAAGTTTGCTGCCAGCACGCGCCGCAATTGGCTTGACGGTGCGCGACACGCTGGCATATGATGGATGAGGCGAGAGGGGAAAGGCGAGAGGCGAGAGGGGGTTGAAGGTTGCACGTAGAGACGTTGCACCGCAATGTCTCCGTGGAGCGAGATGCCCCCACCCTTGAGGTCTGCGCCGGGGATCGAGATCTGCGACGAAACCTTGCTGGCGGAACGGTCCCCGCGCCCGGTTTGCACGCGGATTGACCTCGAGGGTCTTAAGGGAAGGAACCGCCCGACCCTTGAGGTCTGTGCCAGGGATCAAGAGCTGCAACGGAACCTCGCCAGCGGAAGGTCCCCGCACCCGGTTTACGTGCGGATTGACCTCAAGGGTCTTGGGGGAAATGTGGGAAGGTTGATCGTCGCCATGTCGCCACGGAATCAAAAGTTCGACATCAGATCATTCGGCGCACTTCCCGAGGCGGTGCGCGCGTGGTGGCGCGCAGCGCTTCCCAACCGCACGATGATCGTCGCGGTAGTGATGATTGTTGGCGCACTGATCGCCGCCGTCACAGCGCAGCCTGAGACTCCGCTGTGGCAACGGGGGGTGGTTATCGGCGCGTTGAGCATTCTGCTGGCGCTGAACCTGATCCCGTCATCCGATGTTCGTCCGCATTCGACGCCTCTGGGCAATGTGGCGATCTACCTGAGCGTTGCAAGTGCGCTCTACTTCATCGCATTCGGTATGAGCAGCGGACCGGCGAGCACGGTCATTTCGATGCTCCTGTTTCTGCTGGTTGGTCAGGCGACGTGGACGCTGCCGCTGGCGGCGGCGCTCATCTATGCTGGCGGAATGGCGTTCGG
>JANWXL010000049.1 GCA_025055265.1 Roseiflexus sp. | reverse complement strand
CCGTCGCAGCAGATTTCGCCGACGTATGGCGTGAAACAGATCGACAAAGAATAGAACGAGCAGAAACAGGGTTGAACAAGCCAGCACAGCCACGGCGATCTGCCAGGGAAAAGCAAGTCCTGTGAATGCTGGCCAGAAGATCCAGGCGCAAGCCATTCCCGCAATGAGCAGCCCGCTGATAGGGCCTCCAGCATCCGATGAGCGATGATAGCGACGACGCGACACGGGATGAGTCCTCATGGATGTTCAGATGCAGCGACTCTCCGCGCAGTCTATGCCGGATCGACGCGACTCAGAATTGCAATATGATTGCGATCTGATCTCGAATGCGCAATCAAGAGTTTACGGATTTCCTGCCAGCATCAACCGCATCAATCCTCACCCGTGTCGATCTTTCGGCGAGCCCTTCTATGCATCACCCATTTTGGGCGTTATGATGCACGAACTTCTCTTTCTCCCCTTGTGGGAGAAGGGGGCGCAGCTCACAAGATACCGCTGTTTTATTCGCATAAACAGGATACCGGCATTGACCAGGATGCTCCGATGAGCGTATTCGACCGTGTGCGCTGCGCCAGCAGGAGGTGCGCCGATGACCTGTCATCACCCGGATTGGTTTGTCGTGCCTGAGGCGACGGCGCAGGCCGCGCGCCGCGCCTTCCCCAACGGCAATCGCTCTCTGACGCTGCGTGATACGTTCGGATCGATCGTCACCAATCCCGCTGTTGCCGATGGGTCCGACCATCGGGGGCGTCCGGCCAAGGCGCCGGCCCGCCTCGCCCTGGTCCTGATCGGTCAACAGATCGCGCACTGGTCGGCGGTCGCGGCGGCGGAAGCGGTGCGCGCGCGGCTGGATTGGACGGAGGCGCTGGCGCTCGAGCTGGACGACTCAGGCTTTGACGCTGGCGTCCTGAGCACGTTGCGCGCGCGGCTGCTGACCGCTGGCGCCGAAGCGCGGCGCTGGACCCGGCGGCGGGAGAGGTTGGTCGCGGCCGGAGTGCTGCGCGCGCGGGGGCGGCAACGCCGCGACTCGCCCCACGTGCTGGCCCATATGCGTCTGCTGACCCGCGTGATGCGCGCAGCGGAGCCGCTGCGCGCCGCGTTGCACGATCGCGCACCGGTCGCTCCGGCGTGGTTGGCGGCGCACCGCGCCCCCGCCTGGGCGGAGCGGTACGGGGTGCGGGTCGAGGCAGAGCGGCTGCCCAGCGACGCCGCGACTCGCCGCACGCTGGAAACGGCCAGTGGGCAGGATGGCGACGCCCTGCTGCAGGCGGTGGACGACCCGCGCGCCCCGCCGGATCGCTGGCAGCGTCTTGCCGTCCCGATCCTGCGCCAGGTCTGGCGGCAGCACTACGACCGCCCTGACGATGCGCGCTGGCGCAGCAGCGACGATCTGCCGCCGCACGCCCAGTTGATCACCTCGCCCGACGAGCCGGAGGCGCGCTGTGCGACCAAGCGCCCGATCGCCTGGACCGGGGACACGGTGCATCTGACCGAGACCGGCGACGACGACCGGCCGTAGCTGATCACCGATGGCGAGACCACCCCGGCCACCACCACGGATGGGACGATGACGGCGACGATTCACGCGCATCTGGCGGATCGGAGCCTGCTGCCCGCCGAACCCATGCTCGATGCTGGCGATGTCGCGGCGGAGACGCAGGTCACGCGCCAGCAGCGCCGCGCAGTGGACGAGGTGGGGCCGGTGTTGCGCGACAACCGCTGGCAGGCGCGCCAGCCGGATGGACGGGATAGTCGTGGTTGCGCCATTGATTGGGACGCCCAGCGCGTCACCTGTCCCGCTGGGAAGACGAGCGTGCGCTGGATGCCGGGCGCTGCGGACCAGGGAGCCGGGCAGGAGGTGATCGCCATTCAGTTTCACCCCGATGACTGCCGCGGCGGTCCGTTGCGCGCGCGCCGCACGCGGGCGAAAACCGGGGCTGCGGACGATGCGGCTCCGCTGGCGCGACCAGCAGAGGCGCGGCACACCGCCTGGCGTCGCCACGTCACTGAGGCGTTCAAACAGCGCGCTGCGCGGCGTGCGGGGATGGAAGGCGGGCGGTCGCACGGGGTGCGGGCGTTTGGGTTGCGCGCTGCGCGCTCTCGCGGGTTGGCGAAAACGCGTGTGCACCATATCCTGATCGCGGTGGCGATGAACCTTGTCCGGGTCGTGGCCTGGGGCCACGACATCCTCCGAGCCGCCACCCGCCAGTCATCGTTTGCCCGCCTCGTCGCATCGTGTGGATAGCAGACCGTGAGGCGGGAATAAAACAGCAGCATCCTGAAAGGGATGTCGCCGGGGGCGCGGCGGGGGATGTCGCCGGGGGCGCGGCGGGGGATGTCGCCGGGGGCGCGGCGGGGGATGTCGCCGGGGGCGCGGCGGGGGATGTCGCCGGGGGCGCGGCGGGGGATGTCGCC
>JANWXL010000314.1 GCA_025055265.1 Roseiflexus sp. | reverse complement strand
TGATCAATCTGATTGCAGAATAATTGCGAAATGAGAAGCGCACAACTCCTGCTGCTGAACGCTCAAGGCAACCGCAGCGCCTCTAGCGAAGCCTAACCCCTAACCCCTAACTCCCTTCGCTTCTGCTCACGCTGACGCTCGTTGAGGGTGAGCAATCGTTTGCGCAGCCGGATGCTCTTCGGCGTCACCTCAACGAGTTCATCGTCGCTGATGTACTCGATAGCGTCATCGAGGCTCATGATGCGCGGCGTCTCCAGACGAATTCCCTCCTCTGCCGTCGATGAACGAATGTTCGTCAGATGTTTGCGGCGGCAGACGTTCACTTCCAGGTCGCGCTCACGGATGTGCTGTCCGACGATCATCCCTTCGTAGACTTCCGTTCCAGGCGTGATGAAGAGCGTGCCGCGCTCCTGGATCTGGTTGAGGGCATAGGCAGTGGCGACGCCAGTTTCGGACGCGATCAGCGAACCGTTCGGGCGGGTGACGATCTCGCCCGCCAGCGGTTCATACCCGATGAACAGCGAGTTCATCACCCCTTCGCCGCGCGTTGCAGTCAGGAACAGCTGGCGGAAACCGAGCAGACCGCGGGTTGGCACGTGGAAGATCATATGCACCAGACCGCCGTCGCGGATGCTCATATCGCGCATCTGCCCGCGTCGTTGCCCCATCAGCTCGATGACCGCGCCCTGGTATTGATCGGCGACTTCCAGTTCGACCTGTTCAATCGGTTCATACGTGACGCCGTCGATCTCTTTGAAAATGACCTCGGGGCGCGAGACCTGAAACTCATACCCTTCGCGTCGCATCTTCTCAATCAGAATCGTGAGGTGGAGTTCGCCGCGTCCGCTGACGACGAAGGCGTCGGGCGAGTCGGTGTCAGCGACGCGCAGCGCCACATCGCGCTCAAGTTCCTGGTAGAGCCGTTCGCGCAGCTTGCGCGAGGTCACGTGCGTCCCTTCGCGTCCGGCGAAGGGGCTGGTATTGACACTGAAGGTCATGCGCACCGTCGGCTCTTCGACCGCAATGGGCGGCAGCGCCTCCGGGCATTGTGCATCGGCAATCGTGTCTCCGATGCTGGCGTCGCCAATCCCCGCAATTGCGATGATATCGCCGGCGGCAACCTCCTCAACCTCGTTGCGGTCGAGGCCGTTGAAAACAAAGATCTGGCTGACCTTTGCCTGAGTCACGCCGCCGTCACGGGCGATGCGCGCGACTGCCTGCCCCTTGCGCAGCCTGCCGCGTCGCAACCGTCCGATCAGAATTTTTCCTTTATAATCGTCGTACACGGTATTTGTCACGAGCAACTGCGCCGGACCTTCCAGGTCAACCTCTGGGCCGGGGATCTGATCGAGGATGGCGTCGAACAGCGGTTCGAGCGAGTCGTGGATTTTGAGCGGCGAGCGTCCGGCAACCCCTTTGAGCGCGTTGGTGTAGATCGTTGCAAACTCAGCCTGGTCGTCAGTTGCGCCAAGTTCGATAAACAAGTCGAAGGTTTCATTGACGACGTGGTTCGGGCGGGCATTCGGGCGGTCGATCTTGTTGACAACGACGATGGCCCGGTGACCAGCCTGCAGCGCCTTGCGCAGCACAAACCGCGTTTGCGGCATAGGACCATCGACCGCATCGACCAGCAGCAGCACGCCATCGACCATATTCATCACCCGTTCAACCTCGCCGCCGAAGTCGGCGTGCCCCGGCGTATCGACGATATTAATCTTGACGCCGCGGTAGGTGACGGCGGTATTCTTTGCCATGATCGTGATGCCGCGTTCGCGCTCAAGGTCATTTGAGTCCAGCACACGTTCAGCGACCTGTTGATTATCGCGGAAAATGCGCCCCTGGCGCAGCAGCCCGTCGACCAGCGTTGTTTTGCCGTGGTCAACGTGGGCAATAATTGCAATGTTGCGAATGTCGTTCCGTCGGATCATCTCATTCACCCACAAAATGCCCCAGCCGTCGCGGCCGGGGCGAGACATGCGCTGCAACGAGGTTTCGCCTTACAGCATTTCTCAGAGCAGCGATGCAAAGGCGCGAAGGTGCAAGGTCTCGCAATCCCTGCTATCCGCCTTTGCGTCGGCTTTTCCGGGAAACCCTTCCCGAAGTCGCTCTCGACGTTTCTGCTAGAGTGTCAGTGTACCACAGAACCGGGAGCGCGTCCACGAAGCCGGTGCATGCGGCTGCAGTCACGAATGATGATCGCACACGGATTTTTGCGGATTGAGACCGATTCGCACAGATCGATTGTCTTCCATCACACACCCAATCCGTAAGAATCCGTATGTATCCGTGATCCCTTCATCATGCTCAGACTCACCCAGGGATTGATCGTCGCCTTGCGCTGCACCCGGCGGTACGCTATACTCAGCCTGAGCCCCTCGCTGGTCACTTCATGCAGATACGCGGCATGCATGATATACTCATGATGCAGTGCATCATGACGCTAAGGGCAGAGTCATGGAGGAAGCGCTCGGGATCGAATTGTTCGGTACGCTGACCGTCCGGGTCAATGGTCGTCCGCTGCCGGAGTCTGCCTGGCGTTCCCGGCAAGAGCGTCGATTGCTCGCGCTCCTCATCGCGGCGCGGGGGCGGGTCATCGCTGCTGACCGGTTATGCGAGTGGCTGTGGCCCGGCTCTGACAGCGCCAGTGCAGCAGTGAATCTGCGCAGCGCCATCAGCAGTCTGCGTCGTCTTCTCGAACCGGAGGCCGATCGCGCTTCGCGTCGTTACATTCTGACTCGCTCCGGCGGATATGCCTGGAACACGGAGGGCGGCGTCTGGACGGATGTTGACGAGTTCCTCGCACTGACTGAACCGGTCGTAGCCAGCGACGTCGGCGCTCCAAGGCGTGAAGTGGAGCGTCTGGAGCGCGCTGTCACCCTGTACCGCGGCGACTTCCTCGAGGACGAGCAGGACCTTGCGTGGATCGTCATGGAGCGCGAGCGGTTGCGTGCGCGTTATCTTGATGTCCTGCGACGACTTGCCGAAATCAAGCTTGAGCGCGGTGATCCGATGGCGGCTGCGGCGCTTGCCGGACGCGGCATTGCGATTGCGCCCCTCGCTGAACCGCTCTGGCGGGTGTTGATGCTGGCGCAGGCGCGTGCAGGCGATACAGCGGGAGCGCTTCAGAGTTATGAACGGTATCGGCATCTCCTGGATCACGAGTTGGGCGCTGCGCCTTCCCCGCAGACCCAGGCGCTCCACACGGCGATTTTGCGAGGCGATCTCGGCAGCGAGCTGCGTGGCGCCAGGGCGCCAGCGTATGAGACTCAGCCCGACCGGTCGCGCGCCTTTGAAGCGCACGGTGCAGGCGCGCCTTTTCAAGCTGCGCGTCCGCTTCGATCAGCGCCGCCGATGGTTGGACGTCAGGAGGAGCTGGCGGCAATCCGACGCTGGCTTGCCGATCTTGATCAACGCCGCGGCGGGATCGTCACGATCGTTGGCGAGGCAGGTATCGGGAAGACGCGCCTGCTGGCGGAAACGCTGCGCATCGCTGCCGACCGTGGCGCTATCACGCTTGAGCTGCGCGCGACGCCGCTGGAGCAGGGGTTGCCCTTCGCAGCGGTGGGCGAGGTGTTGCGTTCACTGGTGCGCAATGCGCCGGAACAGCGCCTGCGCCAGTTGCCGCAGTTTGCGCTGGCGCAGATCGCCGATCTTTTTCCAGCGCTGCGCGAACGGTTGCCAGATCTGCCGGAGTTGCCGGATGTGCCGCCGGATGAGCGACGCAACCGGCAGATCGACGGGTTGTGCGAACTGGCGCTTGCGCTGGCGAGCACCCTGCCGCTCGTCGTCGCGCTTGATGACGCACAGTGGGCGGATGACGCCACACTGGCGACTATCGGGCGTCTTGCCCGTCAGGCGCCGCGTCGGGCGATTCTTATCATCCTGGCGTACCGCGCTGACGAATTGAGCGACAATCCGTCGCTCCACAACCTGCTCCGCACCCTGGGACGCGACATGCTGCTGCGCCCGCTGGTGCTCAGTCGTCTTGATGCATCGGCGGTGGCAGAACTTCTCGCCGGGCTTGCGGGAGTCGAGACGGGCCGGGTCGCATGTCTGGCGCCTCAACTGGCGAGCAGCACGGGCGGCAATCCTCTGGCGCTTATGGTAACCGTGCAGGCGCTGATCGAGAGCAGCGGCGCAACGTCGCTGGCTGCACTTTTACCCGATCTCGAAGCTGGCGCGCCGTTCCCCGATCCGACCGAAGCGCCGCAGATGCGTGAACTGGTGCGCGCGCGACTCGACCGTCTGCCGTCAACCGCACGCGACCTGGCGGAACATCTGGCGTTGATCAACCGTCCGGCGTCGCTCGACCTGATTGAGCGTCTCGGCGGCGCATCCGCGCTCGAAGCCGCCCAGATGCTCCTCGAACGTCAGATACTGGTCGAGGATGACGACGCGCACCTTTCGTTCAACCACGATCTGGTGCGCTCGATCACAGCGGCAACCCTCACGTCGCCGCGTCGTCGTCTGCTCCACCATCGGATCGGCGAAGCGATGGCGGCGCTGGAAGGGCATCTGCCGGAGCGCGCCGCCGAGATTGCCTACCATTTTCGTCAGGCAGGCCGCACTGCTGACCGCGAAACGCTGCGCTATGCAACCGATGCTGGCGACCACGCGCGGCGCGCGTTTGGCTATCGTGATGCGTTGCGCCACTATGACGTCGCCATTGAAGCAGGCGAACGTCTCGGCAATGATGCGCCTGTCGAGGTGATGCAGCGCGCTTTTGCCGGACGATTGCTGACGTGTGAAACGCTGCTGGACTGGCACGGGCTGGAGGAAACATCGGCGCGCTATGAGCGCTGGGCGATGCAACGCGGGGTTACACCGCCAACGCTTGTGGCGCCGCGTCGGTTGGTGCTGCTGCGCGCGCTGATGGGCGATCTGGCAGGCGCCGCCGCAATTAGCGCCGCGCACGCGCCGCGCACGCAGAAGGATGGTTGTGTTGAACCGCTTCCTGCAATTGCTGATATGCTCCGACGCACGGCGCTGATTCTTCAGCCCGATCCGCTGCCTATCGCTTCCGGACGCTCGCGCGCTTCCCGGCGCGGCGCTCGCGCCATGATTGGCGATGCGCTCGCCCTTCAGGAGCATGCTGTTTCACGTGAAACAGACGAACAGGGCGGTCAAGAGGTCGCCCCTCTTCATTCGGGTGATGCTGACGAGTCATGGCAGGCGTTCCCGTCGTTCACAGTGGCCGACCCTGTTCCAGGCAATCCGGCGGAAGAATTGCCGGAACTGCTCGGACCGGACGAAGCAGCGGCGGCACTGTTCCAGATCGGATGGGCGGCGCTGATGCAGGGGTTGCTGCGAAGCGCACGTCCGTGCCTGCTGCAATCATACGCGCTGGCGGTCGAAACCAGTCAGGCGCCGGCGGCCATCGTATCGGCGCTGCAACTGGCGCATCTGAATGCACTCGCTGGCAAGCCCGACGAAGCGACGATCTGGCTGGAACGCAGCCTGGAGACCGCTGCGCGCGCATCTGAAGCGGCGTGGGCATCGATCTGGCCCCGCATCCACCAGGGTTTCCTCTGGCTGCTCGATGATCGCCTGGCGCAGGCGGAACAGCGTTTTGGCGAGATGGCGGCGCGTCTTGCCGGCGCGCCTGCATTTCAGTCACACCGCACCAGCATTGCTGTGGGGATGGGGATGATTGCCCTGGCGCGCGGCGACCTGGCCAGCGCCGATGCCCATTTTTATGAGGCGCTGCGCGTGCCGCATCAGTTGTACGGTTTTGTCTACGTAAGCGCGCATCATGGCATAGCGCGCCTTGCAGCGTTACGTGACGACCTGCCGCGCGCCCGCGCAGTGTTGCTGCACGCGCTGCGCTACAGCGCACAGCGGGCGCTGCTGCCGGAGTATGTTCGTACTGTCATCGAGGTGGCGCGCATCGAGCGCGACTTTGGTGATCCTTCACTGGTTCTTTCTCATTTACGCGTTGCTGGACGTCTTGCGCGTGATGCCGGGCTTGCACCGCTTGCATCCGCCGCCGCTGCTCTGTCTACCCGTCTTGAGGAGAGTCGCCGTGTCCCTTGAACCGATCACCCGCTACGAGGCGCCTGGCGGCGTTCGCATCTATCGCATGCCGCTGCGCGTCTTCCCCGGAATGACGGCAAACGTCTATGTTGTCATTGCGGGCGATTACACTGCACTCATTGATACCGGCAGCGGTCTGGGAGAAAGCGATGCGGATCTCCGCGCCGCCTTCGCCGTATTGCGTTCCGACTGGAATGAACGCCTGACCTGGACCGATCTGCGACGCATTATTATCACGCATGCACATATCGACCACTACGGCGGTCTGACAGCATTGCGCAACCTGACCGATGCGCCGATCGCTGTGCACGAACTCGACCGACGGGTGCTGACCCACCACGACGAGCGGTTCGTCCTGGCGCGTCGCGCCCTCTCGGCGTTCCTCCGGCGTGCGGGCGTGTCGCCTGCAAAACACGCAATCCTCCTTCAAATGTATGGGTGGAGTAAAAACCTGTTCCGATCAGTTGATGTTGCAACAACCTTCCGGGAAGGGGACGTGATCGATGACCTCTTCCGCGTCTATCATACCCCCGGTCACTGTCCAGGACAGGTCTGCCTGCAGATCGGCGATGTTCTGTTCAGCGCCGATCATGTGCTGCCGCAGACCTCGATCTTTCTGCCGCCGGAGAGCATCACTCTCTCCACTGGTCTCGATCACTATCTAAGGGCGTTGCGCGCCATCGATGCCCTGTCAGGCGTTCGCCTGGCGCTTGGCGGACACGGCGCACCGATCGATGACCTGCACGGTTGGATCGAGCGAATCATCAGCGCTCAGGAACAGCGCCTCGATCAGGTGCGCGATCTGTGCAGCGAACCGCGCACGATTGCTGAGTTGACCGCAGCGCTGTATCCTGGCGCCGCTGGCTACGAGGAATTGCTGGCGCTTCAGAAAGCCGGTGCATACGTCGAGTATCTCGATATGCGCGGTGAACTGACTATCGCCAATCTCGCTGATATCGACCTGGACGAGGGCGCCGCGCCGCGCTACTGGAGGGGGTAAGGGTCGTTGTGCGCCGGGAAGGTTGCTCGTGGAAGGTGAAGCAGGGCGCGAGGCGCCAGGCAGGAGGCAAGAGGGTCGCAGGGGGAGGGCGGGCTTCGCAACCGTAGCCCGCGACTTTAGGTGCCGGGCGGGTAGGCGGATAGCGGAATAATTGTTCAAAAACCATAATTGCGAATAGCGCCAGCGCCGTGAGTCTCACGGCGCTGCGCTTCTGGAAACCGCAAGAAGCCGAACATTCCGGTTGCGTTGTCGCGCGCACTGATATTTTCCTGGTCAGCGGCGCAGGCTTCTGACTGCCATCCGCCAACCGTGCGCGTCCCTCGCCCTGGCGCTCGACGCTGCCGCTCTGGAACAGCGCTTCACTGTCCTTTCAGGTTACACCACGACCATTTCGCGGTAGACGCCGAACACATCGCGCAGCACATCGCACATTTCGCCGATGGTGGCATACGCGCGGACGCAGTCAAGGATCGGCGGCATCAGGTTCTCCTGCCCCATCGCCGCC
>JANWXL010000307.1 GCA_025055265.1 Roseiflexus sp. | reverse complement strand
CCATCTCTGTAGATGTGTCGTCCTCATGGATATTACGACTCTTCTGCCACACCCATCACAACTCCCCTCTTTCCTGCGTTCTTATAGAGAGAAGGTTGCATCAGACACGCCGCGCAACCTCGACAAATGGTCGTTCGTATGAGACAATCGAGAAGATTATCGCGCCAGGCCCGGTCACGGCGCTACGCATGTTAGCGTGGCGCTCGTGAGGCAGTGAGTCGTGTCAGCGCCGGAGAAAAATGGTATGTCGCAACATCGGTCCTGCTCCGCATCCTGATGAGCACAATACGACTCTTCACCGGTCACTTGTCACTCGTCACTTGTCACTCGTCACTGAATCACTCGTCACCGGCACCCAACATTGGAGGAACAATGACAGCACATCTTACTGCGGTCAGCGGCGCTCAGGCGGGCAGGCAGATTCTATTGACCGACGCGCCATGCTCGTTCGGGCGCAACCCGGAGAACACGGTCGTCGTTGCCAGCGCCCGCGCGTCGCGCCGCCACGCCGAGATCCGCCGCGAGGGAGATGGGTTCGTTCTGTATGACCTGGGGAGCGCCAATGGTACGCTGGTGAACGGTCAGCGCATCATGGCGCCGCACCGCCTGTGCAACGGCGATCTCATCGAGATCGGCGATGAGACGTTTCGCTTCGAGCAACCGCAGCCTGCGGTCGATGCCACGCTCGTTGCGGCGCCCGCTCCCATGCCCGCGCCGCCAACTGCTCCAGCAACTCCGCCGCCGCAATCGGCGCAGGGGTTCCGGCTGCCTCCGGCGCAACCACAGCCGCCGTCTCAGCCGCCCCAGGGGATGCCGCCGTCGCCACAACCGCAGGGGTTTCAGGTTCCTCCGGCGCAGCCGCCATACCAGCCACCGCCGTCTCAGCCGCCCCAGGGGTTTCAGGTTCCTCCGGCGCAGCCGCAGTATCAACCGCCGCCGTCTCAGCCGCCCCAGGGGTTCCAGGTTCCACCTGCGCAACCGCAGGGATTCCAGGTTCCGCCCGCGCAACCGCAGTACCAGCCGCCGCCGGTGCAGCCTGCTGCTGCGAAGCCTGCCCGCAAAGGGTGCCTGCCGACCTGGGCGCTTGTTCTTGTATTGGCTGGCATCGTGCTCGGCGCTGGCTGTATCGGCGCCCTCTTCGTGGCTGGCGCTATCAACGTGCGTCTTGGTCCGGCAGGATCACAGAGCGGTAATGTTACGCCGCAGAGCGGCGGCGCAACCGACATAACGCCGCCGAGCGGCACAGTTTCGCCATCGCCAACCCGACCAACGACGCCGGTTGCGCAACCAGCGGGCGATAGAGCCGCCTGGACGGTTCTTGTGTATCTCGATGGCGACAATAACCTGGAGAGCGA
>JANWXL010000206.1 GCA_025055265.1 Roseiflexus sp. | reverse complement strand
GGGTTAGGGGTTAGGATGTTCAACCTTCCACCTGCAACCTTCCCCACCTGCTAACCTTCAACCTTCAACCCGCAACCTTTGCGCCTTCGTGCCTTTGTGTGATTAAGTAAGAACGTTCGACCCTGCGCAGGCTCAGGGCATCGCGTTCAACGACCACCTGTAACCTTCCCACCTTCAACCTTCACCACCCCACGGTTCTGGTCCAGTGGCGGCGGGGCGCGATGGGTCACGCGACCAGTCGCTCCAGGAGCCTTCGTAGAGGAGCGCGTTCTTCCAGCCCGCGCGTTCGAGCGCCAGGATGGCGTGCGCGGCGGTGACGCCGGAGCCGCAGTAGCAGACGATGGTTTTGGCGCGATCGGCACCAAGCGCCGCGTAGCGCGCCCGCAGCGCCTCTGCCGGAAGCATCCTCCCGTCAGCATCGACATTGTCGGCGTATGGCGCAGACACTGCACCCGGAATATGACCCGCGCGCGGGTCGAGCGGTTCGGTGATCCCCTGGTAACGTTCCGCTGCACGCACATCAAGGATCAACACCCGTGGATCGCGGCGCAATGCATCGACCGCATCCGCGTCCACTACCATCGCCCGGTTCGGACGCGGGACGAACACGGCTGGCGGCGGCGCTACCTCGCCCGACTCGACCGGCAGACCGGCAGCGACCCATGCGGGCCAGCCGCCGTCGAGGAGCGACACGCGCTCATGCCCGAAGTAGCGCAGCAGCCACCAGAGACGCGCCGCATACGCGCCGCCGACGCTATCGTAGGCGATGACATGCGTTGCGGGACCGATCCCGGCGCGCGAGGCAACCGCAGCGAACGCCTCCGGCGAGGGGATGGGATGGCGTCCCGGTCCGTGAAACGGGGGAGCGGAGAGATCGTTGTCAATATCGAGATACGCCGCACCCGGAATGTGCGCCTCCAGGTACTCCACGCGCCCGCGCCCCGGCTCCAGCAGATACCAGCGCACGTCGACAACGCGAATATCCGGTTCATTCAGGCGCTCCGCAAGCCAGACAGGAGATACGAGATGGTCGATGGTCATATTTGAGACCTCACGGGTCAGCCTGGTTTTTCATCTCACATTCGACATTAAGACCCTTGAGGTCAACACGCCCAGACAGAGCGCCAGAGTCGTCCCGCCGATGAGGTTCCATGGCAGCACTTGATCGACGGCAAAGACCTCAAGGATCGGCGCCTTTCAACCTTCAACCGTCCCATCCCGCGCCTCTCGCCTCTCGTCTCTTGCCTCTCGTCTCTTGCCTCTCGCCTCTCGCCTCTCATCTCTCACCGCAAATCGCCGCGTATCTCGCGGTCGCTGCGCAGATACCAGCGATTGACGTTAGCGAAGCGTCCCTCACGCCCGATGATCAGGCGCGGCGATATGGCTGCGTCGGGCGCTGTGGCGATGGTATTGCCAAGGTCGGTGACAGTGGCATGGATGAGAAACGGCTGGTAGAGGATAATCCCTGGCGTCAGTTCGACCCATCGTTCTTGAAATGCGCTGTAGAGCGCGGCGCGGTCGACGATGTCGTAGATCGTGCGCGCTGTGTAGAGCAGTTCATCAATGTCGGCGTCGGTAAGACCCGCGTAGTTCCGTCCGCGCTCCGCCTGACTCGAATGCCACAGTTCGAAGACGTCAGGATCAGAACCAAGCCGCTGCCAGCCATGCAGCGCCACCGTGAAATCGTGCGTTTCCAGACGGCGCTGAAGATCGCCAGGTTCAACCTGCTCGATCACGATGCGCACGCCAATAGCGCCCCACTGACGGGCGATCTCTTCCGCAACCGCGCGCCGTTTGGGAGAACTGTCGGTCAGGAGGGTAAAGGCAAGCGGTTGACCATCCCGCGCACGGATGCCATCGGCGCCCGGAACGTACCCCAGCGTCTCGAGCGCAGATGCCGCCCGCTCAGGGTCTGGTTCGTACCACTGCACATCCAGGGACTCAGCCCACCACCCATGCAGGATCGGCGTGTCGAGCCGCACGACCTGACTGTTCAGCACCGTAGCGATCAGTGTATCTTTGTCAAGCGCAGTCGCCAGTGCGCGGCGCACACCGAGTTCGGTCAGAGGACCATCGCGCAAGTTGAAGGTCAGGACCGTGCAGGCATCAAGTAACGCCTGGCGACGCACCACGCCACGCGGCAGATTCACGTCCGCCAGCGCACCAGTGCTCAGGAACGCCAACCCCTGAATTTCGCCGCGGGTCAGGGCTGCGAGCGCGTCCTGTTCGGTGCGGAAGAAGCGCAGTTCTATTGTTTCGATGAACGGCGGTGATCCAAAATAGGAGGAATTGGCACGTAACAGAGCACGCTGGTCATCCAGTTCGACCAACCGATAGGGACCGGCGCCAACTGGCCTTCGGTTGAAGTCGGTCGCCTCCCACTGTTCTGGTGGAACATCACGCAACAGATGCGCGGGCAGGATGGGGAAACCGGTCAACCTTAAAAATGGCGCAAAAGGAGCGTCCAGACGAAAGCTGACGCTGCGTTCTCCGGCGCGATCAACCAAAACCGTGCGCCAGAAGGCGGCAATATTCTGGTCGCCAGCGAATGCCGGACCCTGCACTGCGCGAATGGTGAACAGCACATCATCGACCGTGACCGGCGCGCCATCGTGCCAGGTAACATTGCTCCGCAACGTGAACGTATAGACTGTTCCGCTGTCATCGACCGTCCAGGACTCGGCGAGCGCTGGCACGGGAAATCCATCGGGACCGGGGCGCGTCAGACCTTCAAAGATCAGGCGATGCAGATCGGCGGCGACGGGATCGGCGGCAGGATCGACCAACAACGGATTGAGATGCTGCGGCGCGCCGACAACCCCCTCGACATAGTCGCCGCCTGCCAGTGGACGGGCGACTGAGGCGCGGGTCAGCGCCAGGTAACTCATAAGGAGCAGCACCGTCAGGGAGCTGATCGAGGCTATCAGGATCTGCCAGCGAATGCGGCGTGCCATAGACTCAGCGAGGAGAGCGACTGTGCGCGCCCGTCGCTCCGGGCGCAGCCGCGTATATGAGGAACAGGCGCCTGCATATTGGCGCTTGCATCGCGCTGTTGATCACGAACCAGCGCCTGATGTGACACATCAGGTCACCAGATCGGCAGGCTGGCGATCAGCGCCAGCAGCAGAAACACAACCGCCAGCGCAATTGTCGCCTGATGCATCGTCTTCTCAATGCCGCGCTTCGTGCGATAGATCGTATCGCGCTGTTGCAAGCCCGCAGTGCGCCCCTGCACGACGACGAGGAAGGTCAATGCCGCGCTGACGATGATAAGAGCCGTGTAAAGAGCAATTTCCACGTTTGCTACCCGCTTTTCGAACTCTGGTCACAGACCGACATTATAGCATCAGCGCGGCAGGATGCCAACCTCAGTATTTTGGCACGCTCGGATCCACTTCGTCCGACCAGCGAAGGATGCCGCCCGCCATATTCTTCACCTTACGGAACCCCGCCTGGCGCAGCAGGTCAACGGCGCGGGCGCTGCGCACGCCGCTGCGACAGTAGACGACCATTTCGACGGCGCTGTCGAGTTCGTTCATGCGTTCAGCGAGTTCGTTGACCGAAATGCGCACGGCGCCCGGCAGACGGCAGATCTCCCACTCATTCGCCTCGCGTACATCAAGCAGGAAGGGCGGATGGTCGCTCTGCAACCATTCAGCGACTTCAATCGGCGTGATTTCAATGGTCGAGTCGCGGTGCGCTTCTTCAGGCGAAATGCCGCAGAATTGCTGGTAATCGATCAGTTCCGTGACGGTGGGATGGTCGCCGCACACCGGGCAGTCGGGGTTGTGGCGCAGCTTCAGTTCGCGGAAGCGCATCGCCAGAGCATCGTAGAGCAGCAACCGACCAATCAGCGGCTCACCGATGCCAGTGAGCAGTTTGATCGCCTCCGTCGCCTGAATGGTTCCAATCACGCCAGGCAGCACGCCAAGCACGCCGCCTTCGGCGCAGCTTGGCACCAGACCTGGCGGCGGCGGCTCAGGGTAGAGACAGCGGTAGCAGGGTCCGCCGTGCTTTGGCGAGAAGACCGTCGCCTGCCCCTCGAAGCGGAAGATCGATCCGTAGACGTTGGGCTTGCCGAGCATCACACTGGCGTCGTTCGTCAGGTAGCGCGTCGGGAAGTTGTCGGTGCCATCGACGATCACATCGTAGGGACGCATCAGGTCGAAAGCGTTCTCAGACGTGATCTGCACATCATAGGTGGCGATGTCGATGTGCGGATTGAGATCGCGCAGCCGCATCTTCGCCGATTCGGTCTTGCGAATGCCCAGGGTGGACGTGCCGTGAATAATCTGGCGCTGCAGGTTGCTCTCGTCAACGATGTCGAAATCAACCAGGCCAATATGCCCCACGCCAGCAGCGGCGAGGTACAGCGCCAGCGGCGACCCAAGTCCGCCGGTTCCGATCAGGAGCACGCTGCCCTGCTTGAGTTTGCGCTGCCCTTCCATGCCAAACTCAGGCAGGATCAGATGCCGCGAATACCGGCGGATCTCTTCATTCGACAGAGAAGATAGAACCATCGCTCCGCTCCACAACACACATAATCACGACCGGGCGCCGCCTGCGATTGCCGGGATGATGCTGACAGTTTCGCCATCGGGAACGGGGGTTTCGATCCCCTGGAGATGGCGAATATCCTCATCTCCGACGTAAATGTTGACGAAGCTGCGCAGCGCGCCCTGCTCGTTGTACAGATGTTTGCCGAGTTGCGGATACTGTTCGGTCAATGCCGCCAGAATCTGCCCCACAGAACCGGGCGCCAGCGTGACGCTGGCATTCCCGCCAGCGTACTGGCGCAGTGCAGTTGGAATCGTTACGGTGACTGCCATTGTGAAACCTCGTTGAAGAACCGAGAATCGAGAACCAAGAACCGGAGGTTAGGGGTTAGGGGTTAAGGGTTAAGGGTTAGGGGTTAAAATGTTCAACCTTCCAACTGTAACCTTCCCCACCTGCAACCTTTCCCCTTCCACCTACAACCTTCCCCATCTGCTAACCTTCAACCTTCAACCCGCAATCTTTGCGCCTCCGTGCTTCCATATGGAGACGTTGCGGTGCAACGTCTCTACGGGGGGCATCTGACCGTCTCCTCCGATACGAATCGCGCGCCGTCATCGTCAAGCGTCCAGGCGGTCAATTCGGCGGCGCGCCCCTCGCGCACGCTCTGGATGAGGAACGCGAAGTGCGAACCGCCGCCGATGCCCTGTGCGCCGGTCAGGTCGCGCGGCGACGGGACCGCCGGATGGTCGGGATGCGAATGGTAACACCCGACCACATCGAGACCGCGCTCGCGCGCTGCGCGTTCGGCGCGCAGGTAGTCGCGCGGGTCGAGATAGAAGCGGTCGCGCAGGGAATGTTCCGCGTCGGCTGGCGTCAACCCCGCTTCAGGCGTCCAGCGATTGGGTGCGGCGAAAACATCCTCCACCTCAGTACGCGCTCCATCGATCCGTCCAAGGATCAACCCGACGCACTCGTCAGGATAGGTTTCCTCGGCATGTCGCGCGATGGCATTACGAATGCGGTCAGGAAGAACGATCATTTTTCGGGCATGTCCCTGTCATGCAGAACTTCACTCGTCCAAGACCCTTGAGGTCGGGCGCACGAACGGCGGTAAGACCTTTGAGGTCGATTGACGTGCGCTGTTCGCGGTTCATCTGCGCCAGAGCAGCGTGCTGGCGAGCGCGTGGGTCATTCCTGAGACCTCAAAGGTCCGCGCGTCTCTACCGATAACTCTCCCACCTTCAACCTTCAACCCTCAAATCCCCTCGCCATCCCGACCATCGCCGTCGTCCCAGAAGCGATCGCTGAGGTACTTGGCGGCGCCGTCGCACAGGATGGTCACCACGACTCCCCGGCGCAGTTCGCGCGCGATTCGCAGCGCTGCAACGACATTCGCGGCAGCGGAGACGCCGACCATCAACCCTTCTGTGCGCGCCAGGTGACGCGCCATTGCGAAGGCGTCCTCGCTGCGGACTTCAATGATCCCGTCGGCAAGCGTCGGATCGTAGATGCCCGGAACCAGCGCCGTCGTCGCCATATGCTTGACGCCCTCGAGCGCATGGTATGGACCGTCGGGCTGGACGGCGAACAGGCGCACATCCGGGTTCTGCGCGCGCAGGAAGCGTCCTGTCCCCATGAATGTGCCGCTGGTTCCCAGCGCTGCCACGAAATGCGTCACCTGCCCGCCGGTCTGCACCCAGATTTCGGGACCGGTGCTCTCCTCGTGAGCGCGCGGGTTGGCAGGATTGTTGTACTGATCGGGATAGAAGTAGCGTTCCGGGTGTTCCTGCACCAGCGCGCGAATCCTGCGGATCGCTGCATCCATGCCCTCGAGCGGGTCGGTGAGCACGAGTTCGGCGCCGAGGGAGCGGAGAATGCGCAGCCGCTCTGGACTGGCATTGGCGGGCAGCGCCAGAGTCACCTGGTAGCCGAGCGCCGCGCCAAGCGTGGCATAAGCGATGCCAGTGTTGCCGCTCGTGGCATCGGCAATGCGCACGCCAGGACGCAGCAGACCGCGCCGTTCGCCGTCGCGGATCATCCACAGCGCCGGACGGTCCTTGACCGAACCGCCAGGGTTGTACCACTCCGCCTTGGCGTACACCGCCACTTCAGGCGGCAGATCCGGGTCGATACGGGTCAGACGCAGGAGCGGCGTGTTTCCGACCAGTTCGACCAGCGTGCTGCGGCGATCGATGCGTTCTTCAAGCGTCCTGGAGATCACGATACTTTTCCCATCCGATATGTCGCAATCGCCGCTTGCAACGTCCGCAGCGCCAGGGTTGCGCAGCGTTGCCGCGTTGCGACAACCTCACGACCAAGGAGATCGATCATCTCCTCCGGGGTCATCGCCTCAACCGCCGCGAATGTTGCGCCAATGACACGCTCGCTCAGGATGGATGCCGCTGCCTGTGAAATAGTGCATCCCTGTCCTTCAATGACAACGTCGCAATCCGGTCGGGTTGGGCGACGTTCAGATAGACCGTAAGGGTATCTCCGCACTCAGGAACACCGCCAGTATATATTACGACGGCATCCGGCAACGAACCGCGATTGCGGGGTCGTTCGTAATGATCCAGTAAGCGCGCGATGAGCGCGGTTCGATCCTTCATGGTCTATTTTGCCAGCTCGCGCGCGGCAAGCCGCTTCAGGTACGCCAGCAGGTAACTGATGCCATTCAGCCGTTGCGGCGAGAGCACTTGCTGCAACCCCATCGCGTAGAAGAAATCGCCTGGAATGGCGAGCACCATCTCCGGCGTTGCGCCTTCCAATCCTTCCCGCAGGAGCGCAGCATACCCGCGCACCGTCGGCGACTCTTCGGGAACGTCGATATGGAACGTCAGGCGGCCATCGTGCGACTCTGCCGCTGCGTAGACCGGCGTTGCACACTCATGCACCTGCTCCATGGCGGCGCGATTGTTACGCCACTCCTCCGGCAACGGCGGCAGGCGGTCGGAGTATTCGAGCAGCAATTCCAGTTTCTCCGCCCGGTCCGCCGCGCGGAACTCCTCGACAATCGCGTGGAGACGCGGCGGCAGACCGGTTGGAACGTCAGACGCAGACATATTCGTTATTTCTCAATCGGCAGACCGACTGCATTGCCCCACTCAGTCCAGCTGCCGTCGTAGTTGCGCACCTTCGGATAGCCGAGCAGATACGTCAGCACGAACCAGGTATGGCTGGACCGCTCACCAATGCGGCAGTAGGCGATGATATCCTTATCCGGCGTGATGCCCTTGCTGGCGTACAATTCGCGCAATTCGTCGGCGCTCTTGAACGTGCTGTCCTCACGAACAGCGCTCGCCCAGGGAATGTTGACCGCTGTGGGGATATGACCGCCACGCAGCGCGCCCTCCTGGGGATACTCCGGCATGTGCAGGCGCTCGCCGGTGTACTCCTGGGGGCTGCGCACATCGACCAGCGCCGTGCCGGACTGACGGATATGCGCCAGCACCTGATCGCGGAACGCGCGAATGACGGTATCGTCTCGCTCAGGAGCATGGTACTCGCCTGGCGGGTAGGAGGGGACCTCGCGTGTCAGCGGGCGCCCCTCGGCGATCCACTTGGCGCGCCCGCCGTTCATGATCCGCGCGTCGGGGTGACCAAACAGTTTGAACACCCACAGCGCATAGGTAGCCCACCAGTTATGCTTGTCGCCGTAGAACACCACCGTCGTATCGTTGCTGATCCCCTTCGAGACCATCAACTTCTCGAAACGTTCGCGATCCAGGTAATCACGGATGATCGGATCGTTGAGTTCGCCAACCCAATCGATCTTGACCGCGCCGGGAATGTGCCCCTGATCGTAGAGCAGGATGTCTTCATCACACTCGACAATCCGCACCTTCGGGTCGTTCAGGTGATCGGCGACCCAGGCAGTATCGACCAGCGCCTCGGGGTGAGCGTAGCCACTCATCGGGACCTCCCCTGTTCTATTCTGAAGTAGACCGCTCAATTTAATCAACTATATTGTACGTCTGGGGAGGGGAAGAGTCAAGCGACCACTCAGCCAACCCGCACCAGCACATCATCCCCATGCCGTTGCACCTCGAAGACCTCGATGGGCATGACTGCCGGGAGGGTCAGCGGGCGCCCGGTGCGCACATCGAAGCGCGAGCCGTGGAGCGGGCACTCGACCGTACAATCGTCGGAGTCGAAGAATCCCTCAGTCAGTTCCGCATAGTCGTGCGAACAGATATCGTCGGTGGCATAGACGGTTTCCCCGACGCGAAACAGGGCGATGCGCCGACCATTGTACTCGACGGCGCGCATGCCGCCGTCAGGCAGGTCGTGAATGGTTGCGAGTCTGACGAACTCAGCCATGATTTGATATCCTTCCAGGAAACAACAAAGCGCGCCGACGGCGTCAGGGCTGCTGCGCGCTGAATGAACACGACCCCGATACAGAGGTTATGGACGGCCATTTGGCGAGACGAGCGGGGAGCGCGCCGACAGACCAAGCGCTTCGAGCAGCGCCAGCGGCTCATTCTCCAGCCACCCGGTTCCTGCATCGCGCCCGCTGGCGACCAGCACCGAGCCGATCGGCGGAACGAATATAATGTCAACCGTGCCCTGCCCCGTCACCAGACCGATCCGGTCCAGTTTGCCCGAACGCACTTTGACCCACAACTTGAGCGACATGATGCCAATCCGGGCAATCGAAGGCGCAGCGCGCTCGAATGCCGGATCGCTTGCCCATAGCACCTGACCGTTCAACGCGCAAAGCGCCGCCGCATCGATTCCGGGATTGCGACGCAACGCTGCTGCAATGTGCTTGCCCGCGCGGGCGACGAGTTCGGGGGTTAGGGCTATTGGTTGCATCGGTGCAGCACCTCCAACGAGCGATGACCGGTAGTACAGTCCGTACTATTGTACCACGCTGCATTACCAATGGAGCGCCAGGGTTAGGGGTTAGGGGTTAGGGGTTAAGGGTTAGGGGTTAGGCGTATCCAACTGACTCGCTAATGCGTGCGGCAGATGCTGCGTCAAACGGGCGCGTGTGCTAAGATAGAGTGGTGAGGTGGGGATGGAATGATCCTTTCGCGTGATCGGCTTTTGGCACGCACAATCATACGCAATTGGCGCATTCTGTCCACCTCCGTTTATCAAGTGACATCCTTCGACGGGACCTGCCCCTACGTAGGCGACGTTCGTGCCGCGCGCGCCCCTGCGGGCATCCTTTGTAGGGGCGCCCCCCTGTGGGCGCCCGCAGAGGGCAGGCGCGGGGGCCTGCCCCTACATAGGCGGTGTTCATCGTCGGGCGCGCCCCTGTGGGCAGCCGTTGTAGGGGCGCCCCCCTGTGGGCGCCCGCAGAGGGCAGGCGCGGGGGCCTGCCCCTACATAGGCGGCGTTCGTCGTCGCGCGCGCTCCTGTGGGCAGCCGTTGTAGGGGCGCCCCCCTGTGGGCGCCCGCAGAGGGCAGGCACGGGGGCCTGCCCCTACATAGGCGGTGTTCGTCGTCAGGCGCGCCCCTGTGGGCAGCCGTTGTAGGGGCGCCCCCCTGTGAGCGCCCGGAGGGAATGACCATGACCGTAACAGCCGCCGTTCAACCGCTACGGATCGCAATCGCAAACGAGATCACCGATATTGACCTCACGGCGCTCCAGGGAACGTGGAGCGTCGCGCAGTATCTTGCCCTGACCGCGCAGACGAACCGCCTGATCGAGTACACCGATGGCGTGATTGAGGTCCTGCCGATGCC
>JANWXL010000167.1 GCA_025055265.1 Roseiflexus sp. | reverse complement strand
GAAGATGCGCCTATGGCGACAGCGCCGCAGGGGTCAGTCATCGAGGTGCTGGCGGCGTTCGTGCGCCTGGGTCTGACATCGTTCGGCGGTCCAGTCGCTCATTTGGGATATTTTCGGGAAGAGTTCGTTGTTCGGCGTCGCTGGCTCGATGATCGCACGTATGCTGATCTGGTGGCGCTCTGCCAGTTTCTGCCCGGTCCAGCGAGCAGCCAGGCGGGCATTGCGCTCGGCGTCCTGCGTGCCGGTTTGCCAGGCGGCTTTGCAGCGTGGATAGGGTTCACCTTTCCATCGGCGCTGATAATGATCGCTGCGGCATACGGTGTGGCGTCGCTTTGTGCGGATGCTGCGGCGCTGCACGGTCTGAAAGTGGTTGCCGTCGCGGTTGTGGCTCAGGCAGTGTGGGGGATGGCACGCACCCTTTGCCCTGACCGCGAGCGCGCAACGATCGCAATTCTTGCGGCTGTGGCATTACTCGTCTGGCGCCACGCGCTGGCGCAGATCGTCATCATTGTCGCAGGCGGAATGATCGGCTGGCGCCTGTTGCGCGACGGCGCGCCAGCGGCAGCGCCGTCGTCGCTGGCAGGGGTTGATCGCCGCCTGGCGATTGGGTGCTGGATCGCCTTCTTCGGATTGCTGATCGCGCTGCCGCTGGCGCGCGCGGCGTTTCCGTTCCACGCGATCCAGATCTTCGATAGTTTCTACCGCGCCGGTGCGCTGGTCTTCGGCGGCGGGCACGTGGTTTTGCCGCTGCTCCATGCCGGGGTAGTTTCACCGGGATGGGTCAGCGACGCGCAGTTCATCGCTGGTTACGGTCTGGCGCAGGCTGTGCCTGGGCCACTCTTTACGTTTGCGGCGTATCTGGGAGCTGTTCAAACATCGCCGCCCAACGGTTGGGCAGGAGGGATGCTGGCGCTGCTGGCAATCTTTCTTCCCGCCTGGTTGCTGGTGATCGGTGCGCTCCCGTTCTGGGACTGGCTGCACGCCAGGGAAGAAGCGCAGGCGGCGCTGCGCGGCATCAATGCGGCAGTCGTCGGTCTGTTACTCGCTACCCTCTATACACCGGTCGTCACCAGTGCTATCATGACGCCGTTCGATGCTGCTCTTGCGCTGGGATGCTTCGCTCTGCTGGCGTTGTGGAAATGGCCGCCCTGGCTGGTTGTGGTTGTTGCAGGGGGTATCGGCTGGGCAATGAATGTATGAGAAGCAGGTGCGAGGCACGAGGCGAGAGGCACGAGGCGAGAGGCGAGAGGGTTGCAGGTTGCGGGTGGAAAGGTTGCACGGTGTCCGTCGAACGCGGGAAAGGCGCCCGCAGGGGCGCGGCGCCGCACAAACCACGTCGCCGTGACGTTGGCGACGGCGATGAGCCGCCGCACCCGTCGCCCGTAGGGACGCAGCGCCGCCGCGTCCACCGGAACAATGCGCCGATGGGACACGGCGCCAGGCAGGAAGGTTACAGGTGCGACGGTTGCAGGTGGAAGGGGGAAGGTGAAGCGAGGCAAGAGGCAAGAGGCGGGCAGCACGCGCATTCGTTATTCGCCTCCATTCGTTTATTCGCTTCCCCATTCGTTGACCGTTGCCAGGCGCCAGGCGCGAGGGGCGCGAGGCGAGGGACGCGAGACGCGAGACACGAGGCAAGAGGCGAGGCAATGCGCGCATTCGTTTATTCGCTTCCCCATTCGTTGACCGTTGCAAGGCGCGAGGGGCGCGAGGCAAGAGGCAAGAGGCGGGCAGCGCACGCATTCGTTACTCGCTTCCATTCGTTTATTCGCCTCCCCATTTGTTGACCGTTGCAAGACGAGAAGCTTTGAGCACTCAAGAGTTGATGCAACCACACGATCACATCTTTACTATTCACGGCATCGATTGCGCCCATTGCGCGAACACCATCGAGGTGAGCGTCGCCCGGCTCGATGGCGTCGAGGCGTGTGAACTGAACGCGACCACTGGCCGGCTTCGCGTGCGTGGCGCCATCGAACCTGAGACGGTTATCACGTATGTGCGCTCGCTCGGATATGAGGCAGTGCTGTCAGAACATGCTGGCGCAGCGCCAACGGTTCCCAGCGCGCCAGTGTCGTTTGTCCAGTTCATGTGGCAGCGTATCGAGACGCGCCTGGCGCTGATAGGTGCAGCGCTGGTCGCTCCGGGCGTCGTATTGCACGAACTGCTCGGCTGGCGCGCCCTCTGGATCGACGCGCTGGCGTTCGCCGCGCTGATCGCCGCCGGTCTGCCGATCGCACGCAGCGCCTGGCGCTCCCTCATTGGCAGCCGAACGATCTCGATCAACGCCCTGATGACTATCGCTGCAATTGGCGCCGTTATCATCGGCGCGCACGTTGAGGCGGCGCTGGTGATGGTGCTGTTCGCAATTGGCGAGGCGATCGAAGGATTCACAGCAGCGCGCGCACGGGATGCCATCCGTTCGCTCATGACCCTTGCGCCTGAAACGGCGTTGCGCCTGCGCGACGGATATGAGACGCGCGTGCCAGTCGCGGAATTGACA